>NZ_JH980292.1:1436093-1691624 GCF_000314005.1 Spirulina subsalsa PCC 9445 | reverse complement strand
ATCAATCCCCAAAGCGTGACCATGAGGTATTGGGGTTGGATATTAACATCAAGCTCAATTGCTACGTTGACAGAGTAACCCGATGCTTTCTTGATTACTTGAACTTGTTTGATCTTAAAACCCTCTGGAATATCCCGTGACTTGACAAACTTAACTTCCCCCAATAGAGGCATCTTTAGCTTGTTACCATTGACTTCAATTAGTTGTAAGTAAGGTTAAGCATTCAATTCTTGCTCATTGTGACTAAGATTATAGCACAATTTTACAATTCGGGGGATACTGTTGTAATATGTCGTAATTCATCCCGTCGATAAAATCGAGGGTCTTCTTCCGACGATCAAGATAACCGACGTTCCAACTCGGGTAAATCGTCTAAAACCAAACGCTTGAGAATGTGGGGAACTCCATAAACCACCTGATTCTGGTCAGATTTCGCCTCTAAGAAGCAATGGCGCTGGAGGGTTTGAAAAGCCAGTAAGGCCTCTTCCGGGCTGATATGACTCAAAATCGCTAGAATGGTGGAACGTTTGAGGGGATGGGGGGAGGAGACAATTTTTCCCAGCAGGAAGGCCGCGAGGGGGAAGGTGGTTTTTAAAATCTGCCAGTTGGCGGAGAGACGAGTTTGTAATAAATCGGCTAGATCGAGGCTATAACGGTCTAGGTTAAAGGTTTGGGGCTGACGTTTGCCTGTGGTATCTTGTAACCAACGTTCGCACTGTTCGAGATCGTCGCCGTAGTTGGACCAGTAGGGCTGAATTTTGCTGTTGTAGGGGGATTGCTGCATTTCTTGGGCGATGATGCGTAGGGCGAGGGGATGGCCTTGGTAGAGGTTAATGAGACGGATCAGATAGCTTTTTTCTAGGGGAGTTTGGGGGGTGATACCGAGACGGGCAAAGAGTTCTAGGGATTCTTCGGGGGTGAGTCCGGGGAGGTGAACTTGTTGCAGGAGAGGACGATAGCGCCCGTCGAGGAGGCAGGGGAGTTGAATTTGAGAGGTGAGAATTAAGCGACTGGGCATTTGGGGGGTGAGGAGAATCCGTTCTAGGAGGGTGAATAGGGGGCGATCGCAAATTTCCCCCTCCTCTCCCCTGTCTAACACGACTTCCAATTGATCCAGTAACAGTAAATGGGGGGCCATTTGTAATTCCTGCACTACGGCATTCATTAACTTATCGGGATCACTGCTAAAACGTTGGGTCGTCGCTTCCCCTAAAATCCGTTGGGCCAGGAGGAGAAAGGGATCTTGTCCTGTTTGAAATTGTAGAACCAAACGGTTAGGAAACCGGGCTTGGAGTTTTAAATCAAGGGTTAAACGCAGTGCTAAGGTGGTTTTACCTATACCTGCAATACCCAGTAAGGTGATGATGCGGGCGTTTAAGAGTAGATTTTGACTTAAATCATCAATGAAATGCGATCGCCCTACCCACTGCTGAAAATTGGGTAAATTCGACAGGTCTTGACGCTCTCGCGTTGGCAGCAACCCCACGGCGGACGACGTGCTAGGATAAGGAGGCTTGGCTTGATAGTGGTGATAAGCTTCTTGTAACAAAACCCGCAAATTCCGTTTATTGATGCGCTCTTGAGTGGGCAGTAAACCTAAAGTATGGCAGATGGCCGTTAAATCCCGCCAGAGGCCATAGGCAATATTGCGAGACAGGTATTCTGGGGAGTAGTGGGAGAGCAAATCTGGCGACAGGGAACGGATTTCTGAGTATTGTTTCCCTTCTAGGGTACCGCGTAAAATCTGGCGCTGAATGGCCGTGAGGGAAGACTGCTGATAGCGAAAGAGGAGGTTTTCGGCAAACTCCATCAAGTCATCTAGTGCGATCGCTTCCATCTTCCATTGCTCCTGACAAAGGGCTACACTCATCATCAAACCTGTCCTATCAACTCTCTACAATTAAGTCTCTAGAAAAAATCCCCCCTTTGATGCAACATCTCCAAATTTCCCAGTTCACCTCGGGGAAAAATGAACTCTTCATGAACAAGCTATGACCTTTTTCCCCAAAACTTGCGCCTAGACTAAGGGTAATCCACCCTTGGCCGTGCTGTTGTATTTCTGCCAACGGGAACGAGTCCCATCGGTGTATGTACCATGTCTCTCTCCTCCCCCCTACCCCCTCCACTCCCCCCAGAGGCCACTTTTCCCGACTTACGCAACTATTGGCAAGTCGGACGGTTGCAAAATCAGCAAAAATGGGTATTAATCGCCAAAACAGGACACCCCTGTTATGAACTCACCCCCACCGAAGCCTACATCCTCCAACATTTTACGGGAGAATGTACCCCCACCCAACTCCAAACCCAGTATCAAAAGCAATTTAAAACCCCCCTCCCAGCGACCCAACTCGACAAAATCTTTAATAAACTTCTCCAGTGGGGTATTTTAGCCGAAGAAGGAGCAGAAACCCCAGAAAATACAACACCCCTATCCCCCGAAAGTCCCCTGAAAGAAACCGTCCATTGGATTAAACATCCCGATGGGTATTGGATACTCCGAAATCCCGAAGATGTCACCTTTCTCCAAGTCGATGAACGGAGTAAAAAAGCCATCGAATTAATCGGTAAAACATCCTCCGCCCAAATCCCCAATCAAGTGGGTATCACCCCCGCCCAATTTGGCTATCTGATGCAGCTAATGACGGCCACAGCCATGTTTAAAGGCACAAAACCCCCAAAACCTCCTAAAAAGAAATTTACCCCCCTACAATTGCTTTTTTTCAAGCTCCCCCTCTTCAATCCAGACCCCTATTTAGGCACTCCTGCTCGCTGGTTACGTTGGATTTGGAGTGCCCCTTTCTTCTATACCTTACTCGCCTTTTTAGGCCTCTCTTTCGTGTGGGGATTAGAAGCCAAAGGAGAAATTTTACAGATGGGAACAACCCTCTGGACAACCCAGCGAGCCGTTTTAATTGTACCCTTTATTTTATGCGTCACCTTCGTTGTCACCCTGCATGAATTTGCCCATGCTTTAACCCTCAAACATTACGGGGGAATTGTTCCCGAAATGGGCTTTTTGTTCATGTTACTAATTCCCGCCGCCTACACTAACACCACCGACTCCTACTGTCTCGTAAAACGCCGACAACGGGCTTTTGTTGTAGGGGGTGGAGTCTTGTGTCAAATCGTCATCGCTGCCGTTGCCTTTTGGCTGTGGTACTTTTCCCTAAATAACAGCGAGATTAAAACCCTCAGTTATTTGCTCATGGTAGCGGGATTATTCACCGTTGCGGTCAATTTAAACCCTATGGTTAAATTTGACGGCTACCATCTCGCCGTAGCCATCACCGGGATTAATAACCTGCGCGATCGCTCCTTCCTATTTTATCGCAAACTCTTCACCGGAAAACCCCTAGAAGAAAAACCCCAACACTACGGCATTTTCGCCATCTATGCCCCCTTTTGTTTCTTATATCTCATCTTCTTCTTTGGCAGCATTATCCGCCTAGTCGTGTACACCATTTTAGACCAGTTCACCATCACCGCACTACTGTTAATTCTGGCTTGGGCAATCTATTACTTTTTCCCCAGAAAAAATGATTAAACATCGTCTTTAACTTCACCCCCAAAAACAGACAATCTTCGGGAGATTTTACCCTCCCCCTCCCCCTCTCAACCATCAACCTTAACCCCTTTATCTATTAGGTACTACCATGAACTCTAACCCATCTAACTCTCCCTCTGCCCGTCGTTTTCGCGTTGTTCCTCCCCAAGAAAATCGCCCCGCCACCCCATCCCCAACCCCCCAAGAATCCGCCCCACCCCCAGACCAAAAACCCAAAGAGAATCCCCAACCCAAGAAAAAAGGCTTTCCCACCCACTGGCTCATTCTCGGCACAATTTTAGTCGGCGTGGGTGCTGTGTCACAAATCAAAACCAATCCATCTATTTCTGTCGAGGGTAACGTAGAATTTGATCCCAATTTTTATCGAGAAGTCACGATGGAAATTCCGGGAAAAATAACACAACTTTTTGTTCAACATGAATATCCTGTACAAGCGGGATTACCTATTGCTGAGATTGAAAGTGAAATCTTGGAACAAGAAACCCAAGATTTACAGCTACGAGCATTAGACCATCAAGTTACCTTAGAAAATGCGCGTTCTCAGGTTATTTTTGCTCAAGAACGAATGAGACAAACTCAAGAAAACCTACAACAAGTTCGTTCGCGAGTGAATCAACTGCAAGCAGAATATAACTCCCTGAATAGTTCCAACCCGCCCCCAGAAATTCAAGGCTACAAAATCCAAATTCAGCATTTACAAGCACAATTAGACAGTCAACTAGAGGATATTGCAACCCATGAAAAATTGGCGGAGGAGGGTGCAATTCCTAGACGAGTCGTTCAAAAATTAAGGGACGAAGCCAGTATGATTCAAGCGAGAATGGGAGAACCTCAAGCCGCTATCGGTTCAATTACAAGACGGATTCGCACGGAATTAGAAACTAAACAGGACGAACTTCAACGACTAGAATCGGCTTATAATACCGCAAACCAAGAATATTTAGAGGCGCAAAGGTTAGTTCAAAGTCGTGTCCCAGTACAACAGCAAATTGAAGGGCAAATCCAAACGAAAAGACAAAGGCAAGCTGAACATAATCTATTAAGAGCGCCCATTGCGGGATTGGTGATTGCTCCCCACTGGCATCAAATTCAGGGGAAGGTATTAAGACCCGGTGAGACCCTGTTAACCATTGCAAATCCTGACCAGTTAATTGTTAAAATGGAGGTTAAACCGGAGGATATTAACTGGGTACAAGAAGGAGCAAGAGTTTCTTTGTCTCCTAACGAATTTGGGGCGGAAGTCTTAGAAGTTACGGTAGATAAGAAGTGGCAAGTTTACAATAAAGATGAACAACTTCATCGTTCCACCGTTCCTGTAATTGCTTATATTTCTGATCCGAGACGGATATTAAAGCCCAATAGCCAAGTTTTTGCGACTATTCATTCTGAAAAATCTGTGTCTTTATATACAGTGGCGAAAGGGGAAATTTGTAGTAAATTTAAAGTCCGAAAATATCAACCCGGTTTTTGCCGTTAACCTAAAGATTGGTTCGTAATTCGTTCGTAGTTGCGCTTCAGCGCGATGATCGAACCCAATTCCCCCTAGAGTGCGTCAAAACATTAACTTAAGGATTACTCCAACCCAGTCAAAGTTCGACGCACCCTATAATCACCTTTTGGCCAAAAGCTCACCATTCCCCCAAATCCTAACAAAGACTATTGAAAATCTCTGTAACCGTCAGCGTCCAATCTGGAAATAGCGGAGATTGAAGCAGTTGGCTGCCTTGATAAGTTACACTGTCGTAGAATTGATTCTCTAACAGACAGATTGTGATTTCTTCCGTGAGGGGATCAACGATCCAATATTCTGGAATCTCCAGTAAGCCATATTCTGCCCGTTTGGAGCGATAATCATCGGTTCTCGTGGAAGGACTCACCACCTCAACGACAAGCAGGGGGGGCGGATCGCTCAAATCAATCACTGCTTCTCGATTAGCCATCTCTAACCATTGCGATCGCATTAACACCGTTACATCAGGACCACGGGGCGATCGCACCCCGATCAGCATTTGCTTAGAAGTCCAAGGTTGCTGTGCTTGGCGAATTAGAGCGCGGAATTGATCGTGTGAACTACCCCACTCTGCCGAGGCGCGAGGATGGAGCTTCCTGATTCAATGGGAAGTGCTTTCTATACCGAAATATAGCGAGTCTTATCTTCCCTCCCCAGGCAGAAGTCCTAGTTCCTAAGACCCAAATTTTCTCTTGCAACACAGCCCTTTTTAGCTTGGTTTTCGCTTTGGGAGTTAGTGGTCAAGATATATTTATCTTAGCATGGATTCGCTGTCGCTCAGTATATTGCTGGGTTGCTATCCCACCCCGAGCAAGCGAGGAAGGGGAATTCCGCAACATTTTTGTTAAAAACTCAGCGATCGCCCCATGTTTTCCGCTTCCAAGACTCATGACCACTAGCTCACCATCAACTAACTCATAGCGTACATCTGTTCCGTCATCATGATCTAGATAATCTTGAAACGTTAGTTTGTGCAGCGTCATGTTCATCATGATAGCCTCAACGGTCGAAATTTTTGCTCACCCCCACTCTACTGCAAAGAGCCTTCACTGTTGGCAGTCCCTCCCCTATCCCTAAAGTGCGATCGCTCCGGCGAACGCGCTACGGTAAGATATAGCCAACCTATTCATTGCACTTTTGGATACACCCGATCACACCAGAACAATGTTCCCGCACTGACACAGAGGGGAATGGTCAGTAAGTTGAACAAGGGAATACTACATAAAAACCAACAAACGAGGCTAAAACTCGCGCTGGCAGGTAAGGTCATTAAGACAATTTGGACTTTTTTCCGAAAGGGAAAGCGACGACGTTCTGAGGGGCCGTCGAGGAAGTCTAGGCAAGCAATAAAGGCGGTGAGGGATACCCAACAAAGGGTTAAAAAAAGGGGGCCGACTCCCGGAATAAAACCTAAAATCAGGAGGGGAATGGCTAGGCCTAACCAAAACACCAGCTTTTTGAGTTCAAAGAGTAAGGCTCGCCAAATATCCCGGATGATGCCAATATCAATGGTGGTGGCTTGACCTAGGCGCTGTTCTTCGAGTTTTTCTGAGAGTAAACCATACCAAGGTGAACCTAAAATGCTGCCAAATTGCAGCAATAAAAACCCGGTGATTAAGAGTAAGAGGATTAATATCAGGCCTTGGAATAAATAGCCTAGGACGAGGATAAGATTATCTAAAAAGCCTAACCAAGTGGGTAACGTTGCGATCGCATTATTCACCCATTGGGTCACTTGCAAGGTCAACTGTTCTACCCCCCGCAGACCGGGCAACAGTAAACTGAGATATAACCCCACCCCGATGATGAAGTTCACGAAAATGGGCAGGATGAGGAACGTCAGGAGTTTGGGCGTTTGCCAAAAAACCGCGATCGCACGGAAGGGATAAATTGCCCCAGAAACCAGTCCACGCACCATAAATTCACTGAATCCCGTCTAACGCATTTAACACTTGATTGGCTGTTGCTGTCCAACCCACAATTCCCCCCTGCGCCGAAATCATGGCTAAAGTCGCCTGTTTAAACTCCGGGAAGTAACTGGCCGTGGCATCTTCCACCAACAAACATTCATAGCCCCGATCATTGGCTTCCCGCATGGTACTTTGAACACAGACCTCAGTCGTCACCCCCGTTACAATTAAATGGGTGATGCCTTGGGCGCGTAAAATCTCCTCTAGAGGGGTATTATAAAACGCCCCTTTTCCGGGTTTCGGGATGATGAATTCCCCCCGTTCAGGGGTCAATTCCGGGATAATAGCATTACCCGGTTCTCCCTTAATCAAAATCCGACCCATTGGCCCCTCGTCGCCAATCTTTAACAGGCCTTCCCCCCGCATCAACTTACTAGGGGGACAGTCCGAGAGGTCGGGAGCATGGGATTCTAGAGTATAAATAATCGGCCATTGTTTTTGGCGAAACTGCTCTAACAGACGCTGAAGCGTGGGGACAATTTGCCGTAGGGTGTTCACTTCATTGCCTAGGGATTCTCCGAAACCTCCTTTCTCTAGAAAATCTCGTTGCATATCAATGATGACTAAGGCAAACTGACCGGGTTTCGGGAGCGGATAGGGATAGGGTTGAGCGAGAATAAAAACCATAGGGAGTTTCTCAGGATCAAATCACTTCTTCATTATTGTGGTTGTGTCGAGGTCTAATGATGTCCGGCCATCGCTTGACCGATAGGCAGAAGATCCGCCTCTGCAATGGGACTTTCATAAACTAAACGGCCTTCACTGATCACCAAAATGCGATCGCCTAAGCTTAATAACTCATCTAAATCTTCACTCACTAACAGAACTCCCACCCCCCGATTTCGTGCCGCTACAATTTGTTCGTGAATATAGTCTACCGCAGCAAAATCTAAACCAAAACAGGGATTCGCCGCAATCAGCAGTTGAATTTGAGGCGAGGATAATTCTCGCGCTAAAACCGCCCGTTGAATATTTCCCCCCGATAACTGCTCAATGGGGGTTTCTGGGGAAGGGGTTTTGACCCTAAAGCGTTCGATCAAACGTTCTGCCCTCTCCCGTATCGCTTTGAGGATTAACCACACCCCCCAACGAGTTTGGGGCGGACGGTCAAAAGTCCGCAGCGCCATATTTTCCGCCACCGAGAGATGGGGAACACAGGCATTGCGCAGGGGTTCTTCCGGCAAAGCCACCACCCCATAGTTCAACATTTCCCGCCTTGTGGCATGGTAGACCTTGCCCTGAATTTTCACCTCTCCCCTCGTGGGAGAACGTTGACCCGCCAAGACTTCCACCAGTTCCTTTTGTCCATTGCCCGAAACTCCGGCGATCGCCACAATTTCCCCCCGTCCCACCCTTAAACTCACCCCCCGCACAGCCTCTAACCCGTTATCCTTCAAAGCGTGGAGGTCTTGAAGTTCTAAAATCGTCTCCCCCTCCACCCCAGGGGTTTTATCTAACGTTTTAGGCGGTTTCGCCTCCCCCAACATCATCGCCGCCAAATCCGCCATCCCCAAATCCGCCACCTTCCCCTGACCTGCCACCGCTCCCCGGCGCAACACCGTCACCTCCTCAGCAAACGCCATCACCTCCCGGAACTTATGAGTAATCAGTAGAACACTCAACTCCCCCCGTTCAACCGCTTGATGGAGCAACCCTAACACCTCATCCGCCTCTTGGGGAGTCAAAACCGAGGTCGGTTCATCTAAAATCAGCAAACGGCTTTGTAAATACAGTTGCTTGAGAATCTCTAACTTTTGCTTCTCTCCCGCCGCCAACTGGCTCACAGGCACATCTAACGGCACGCGAAAGGGCGTAGTCTCCAAAAACGCCCCCAGCACCTCATACTCCCGAGGCCAATGAATCCAAGTTGACCCCCCATAGCGAGCTAGAACCAAATTTTCCGCCACCGTCATAGCCGGAATCGAGGTGAAATGTTGATAGACCATTCCCACCCCATACTGATGGGCAACTCGGGGGGACTGAATGGTGCGGGATTTGCCATTAATCACAATATCCCCTCGGTCAGGATGATAGTAGCCCATAACACACTTCACCAGCGTACTCTTGCCCGCCCCATTCTCCCCAAGCAAGGCGTGAAACGTCCCCGGTTTAATCCGCAGAGAGACTTGATCTAAAGCCAGCAACGGGCCAAAGCGTTTGGTTAAATTGACAATTTCTAGGTCAGGGGGAGAAGTCATATCGAGGTATAAAAAACGCAGAAGACACTGCCCATTATAGGGGTGTCTTCTCGTTGAAAATGAAAGAATCCCTATCTAGAAAAGAGTCGGGAGTGTCAAAATACAAGCCTGTGATATTAGGTGGTTATGCCAGAGTCTAATCCGTATAAGGTACTTGGTCTTCCTCCCCACGCGAGCCAGGGGGACATTAAGCGTGCGTATCGCCGTTTGGTCAAACAATATCACCCCGATAGTCAACATGAACAGGCGAATCATGAGAAGATTGTCGAGTTAAATGCGGCCTATGAAGTATTGGGGGATCCTCAACAGCGCTCAGTATATGACCAACAGGTTTATGAGCAACAACGGATGGGGAGTCAATATCGACGACAAAAGCGCAGTCAAGCATCCCAGGAGGAATATCAGACCACCCAAGAATCCGGACGCGATCGCGATGTGCATTTTGTCCGTTGGTTTCAGGGAGTCTATCAACCCGTTAACCGACTCATTAGCCAGATTTTGAACCCCCTAGAGGCCGAAATTGACCAATTGGCCGCCGATCCCTTCGATGATGAATTAATGAGTCTGTTTCAAAATTATCTCTCCAACTGTCGTCAGGACTTAAATCAAGCCCAGTCTTTATTTGCCTCTCAACCTAATCCGGCTAAGGTGGCCGGAGTGGCGGCGAATTTATACTACTGTCTCAATCATATTAGTGACGCTTTAGAAGAATTAGAATGGTTTACCTTAAACTACGATGACCATTACTTAGCCACCGGAAAAGAACTATTCCGTCGAGCGGGACGACTGCGCGAAGACGCTCAATATTCTGTGTCCCGTTTTTCGTGACATCATCCCGACGCTGACCCTACGGGTACAGCGCGGGACTTATAGCTCCCCGAACCCCTCAAAAGTTAATGGGTCCAGATTGCCTATTCCCCCATTCAGCAAGCTCCCATTAAGTGCCAGAAAACCAAGCAGTTAACGCTACCGCTAAAGCATCAGCCGCATCATCAGGTTTCGGATACTGTTCTAACTCTAACTCCCGCGCTACGGCCGCCTGTACTTCCCGCTTGTCCGCGTTGCCATATCCCGTGAGGGCTTGCTTGACTTGGGCTGGGGTAAACTCCACATAGGGAACATCATGTTGGGCGAGAACCAATAATACAACCCCTCGGGCCTGGGCGACGAGGATGGTGTTGCTCATGCGATAAAAAAAGAATTTTTCAATGGCCACTAAATCCGGTTGAATTTCCGTTAACAGGGTGTGTAGATCATCGTAGATGGTGGCCAGACGTTGACCGATGGGGGTTTTTTTCGGCGTTTCTATGACTCCAAAATCTAATAATTGTACGGGTTTCTGGTCAGATTGGGCGGAAACAGAAGTGAGCGGAACATTCCGACAGTGAATCGACCCAAAACCTAACTGGGCTAAACCGGGGTCAATGCCTAAAATTGTTTGTTCTGAAGGGGATGTAGACAATGCCATTTGCTCTTTTAACGATTCCTGCCTAAGATTGCACTTAAAACTTTACACTCCCATCCGGCATGACCTGCCTCGAAGACTGTATCCCAAACTATTTACCTTTAGGACATCTTGAGGATTTATGTAAACTGGGTCAAAGGTTTGGCACTCTATCTCAAGATTGGCGCTAAAACTCCCTGATCGGTACACTGTCACTCTGCTGAACACACTCCGTTAGTTATCATTTACTATGTCCATTGGTCTAATCGAACAAGCATTACGCAGTCTCAGACTGGAAAAAATCCATTTGGCGGCAGTGAGTCGGCGCACTCCCAAGGAAATGAACCACTGGTTTAAATGGCTGGCTCCTGGGATTCTCATTAAACGTTGGCTGTTGATTAGTGTCACCGGGTTTGTCCTGACGGTTTTGGGGATTGCTATTTGGGTGGGACTCACGCCGATTTACCGCCTGATGTGGTTTTTCTCGGAAATTTTGGAGTTAATCGCCCGCATTTTGCCCAGTTATATTTCTGGGCCGGTGGCGGTGGTGTTGGGGGTTTTTTTGCTGTTGTGGGGACAAACGCGCAGTTTCGGCACGATTACGGAAGTGTTGAATCCGGGGAGTGAACAACGCTTGATTGATGCTTTAATGACTCGTCGTCGTCTCAATCGAGGGCCGCGCATTGTGGCCATTGGGGGGGGGACGGGTTTATCTACCCTGTTGCGGGGTTTGAAGGAGTATAGCGCCAATATTACGGCCATTGTAACGGTGGCTGATGATGGGGGGTCTTCGGGACGTTTACGGCGGGAAATTGGGGTGTTGCCGCCGGGGGATATTCGCAATTGTGTGGCGGCCTTGGCGGATGAGGAAAAGTTATTAACGGAGTTGTTTCAATATCGCTTTAATGCGGGGGATGGATTATCGGGTCATAGTTTCGGTAATTTGTTCTTGACGGCTATGAGTGAGATTACGGGGGATTTGGAACAGGCGATCGCGGCCAGTTCAAAAGTCTTGGCGGTGCGCGGCCGGGTCTTGCCTGCGACCCTTTCCGATGTGCGACTTTGGGCGAAAATGGCCGATGGTCGTTGGGTGGAAGGGGAGTCAAAAATTCCCCAAGCGGGGGGCAAAATTGTAGAGATTGGCTGTACCCCAGAACATCCCCCGGCCTTACCTGCGGCCATTCGGGCGATTGAGGAGGCGGATTTTATTATTATGGGGCCCGGAAGTCTCTACACCAGTGTAATTCCCAATTTGCTGGTTCCCGAAATTCGAGCGGCGATCGCTAAAACCAAAGTTCCTCGCATTTATGTTTGTAATATCATGACCCAACCGGGAGAAACCGATAGTTATACTGTCGCCGACCATATTCGCGCCATTGACCGCGTTTGTGGCAAACGGTTATTTGATGCGGTCATCGTCCACCGTCGCACCCCCTCCGCCCACACCCTGATCCGCTATGCTCAAGAAAATTCCCATCCGGTATTCTTAGATCGGGAGGAAGTCGGCCATTTAGGGCGGCGCATTGTGGCCGCGAATATCATGGATGAAGATGGAGAAACAGGCTATGTGCGCCATGATCATCAACGATTAGCTAAGGTTCTAATCCGTTGGTATGGTCGCACCCACGGCATTAAATTTGCTGATGATACGTTAACTGTAGAGGGGTGAGGGATACGGTGGAGAATAAAATTGAGCTACCAGACTGCAATTTAGCCGCATTACAGGCTTTTGCCCGTCGTTTGGGGGAAACCATCCCCCCCGCTACGATTCTCCTGTTATCGGGGGATTTAGGAGCCGGAAAAACCACATTTGTTCAGGCCTTGGGGGAAGGTTTGGGCATAAAAGAACCCATTTTAAGCCCGACTTTTACCCTGATTAATGAGTATGTCGAGGGGCGTTTACCGTTGTATCATATTGATTTGTACCGTTTACAGCCCGAAGATGTAGAATCTTTAGCCCTAGAAACCTATTGGGATGGTATCGAAGTAGAAGCGGGGATTACGGCCATTGAGTGGGCCGAACGTTTGTCAGAGTTCCCCCCCAATTATTGGTCAATTACTCTATATTCCACGCCCCAAAATACCCGTCGCTTGGTATTCGAGAAAGTAGGGGACTTTGGAATTGATAACTGATAATTGACCCTAGGCGGGGGGGTGCTGCTTCCTTATTCCTGTAAAATAGTCTTAGAGACAATGCGGGTTTTCTTCCGGTCGGCCTCGGATAACTCCTCACCGGATTGTAACCGAGTAGCACTTTTTTGTAAGACTGTCGCCGCACTTTGATCCCCTAATTGCAACGCTGTTTTTGCCGCCGTTTGTAACATGGTGGCCGCCCCCACTTTGTCCCCTTGCTGGAGTTTTGTCTCAGCAATTTGGGTCTGTCGGTACTTGGCTAAAGCCAGAATTTCTTTCTGGACTTTCTCGTTATTTGCAGGTTGATAAACCGCTTGCACATTGGCATAAACTGGCACTTTTTCCGACAATAAATTACCCTGTCCCAAGGCCGGATCATCATAGCGAACTTGGGTACTTACCACCCATTGCTGACCGGGCGGAAATTGATTTAAATACAAATTGGCCAAAATAACCCGTTCTTCTTTCATTAAATCGCCCAAACGGACAATATATAAATCCTGCTCTTTCTGCACAGGTAATTCAATGGTATCTGGGGCAACTTGGGCTAAGGGTTTGAGTTCGGCTAAACGCACATTGGGGGCTAATTCTAACAGTAAATAAGCATTGGTTAAGCCGACGGATTGCACTCGGGTAAATAGTCGTCCAAATTCATCAACAGCCTGTTCGGGAAATTCAATATAAGATAAAGTTCCTCCGGCCGTGTCGGAGATATTTTCTAAAACGTCCTGATTCCAATGAGAACCAAATCCCAAGGTATTCAAGGTAATGTTATAACTGGAGGCTAAACCTGCTAATTTTAAGCAGCGCCCATTGTCTCCGTGTTCGTTTTCTCCATCTGTCAAGAGAAAAATTTGACTCGATGTGTCTTGTTTTCCTTTGGCAATTTCTTCAATGCCCAATTTTAGGCCTTCATCAATGGCGGTTCCTCCATCAGCTTCTAATTTACTAATCCGTTTTTTAACACTTTCTACATCATTGACGGGTTGATTGGGGATGATCACCTTGGCGCGATGATCAAAGGCGACAACGGAGATGCGATCGCGAGGGGTTAATTTATCCACCAGTTGCAAGGCGGCCTCTTTGACGGTTTTTAGCGGTGTACCGTTCATAGAGCCACTATGATCCAGCACTAAACAGAGATTGAGGGGAAGTCCGCGATCGCCTTCATCGGAAACCGCCGACACGGAAACCGACAGTTGACGCTGGCTACTGGATTGATTCGCGTCAAGGTTGCTATCGTTTAGGAGGGGTTGGAGTCCAACTTTCATAAGGGGATCTGTAGTGATTCAGTCTTTATGTTCAGCATAGCCTGTTCTTCACCGCCTCAACCGATAATTCCTTAAAAAAATGCGATATATTAATCCCAAACCTACAATAATTTAAGAAAATTCATGGACTGGTGGCGGAAACTTAAAAAGAACTCTCTGGCGCGATTTGGCGGCACAATCCTGATTATTTTCTATGCCATTGTGATCTTGGCGGATTTTGTCGCTCCCTATCACCCTGTTGAGCATTTTCAGGTTGATGGTTCTCTGTTACCTCCCACCCAAATTTTTTGGCGCAATCCCGACACAGGCGCATTCATCGGCCCCCACGTTTACCCCACCACCCAGGGGCCGACGGATTTGGAAACAGGCGATCGCCTCCTCACGGTAGATTTTAGCCAACCCTCTCCCCTACGCCTCTTTGTCCGTGGCACTCCCTACAAGTTTTTGTATTTCATCCCCTTGGACATCCACCTCTTTGGCACTGTTGGCGAGGGATTTATTAATCTCTTGGGAACTGACGAACAAGGCCGGGATCAATTTAGTCGGTTAATCTTTGGTGGGAGAATTAGCCTCAGTATCGGTTTATTAGGCATTGCCATATCCTTCCCCCTTGGGATGTTCGTGGGGGGTATTTCGGGCTATTTTGGTGGCATTGTAGACAGTGTTTTGATGCGGATGGTAGAAGTTTTAATGACCATCCCCACCATTTACTTATTAGTGGCACTGGCGGCGATTTTACCCATGAGCATGAGTAGCGCCCAGCGTTTTGTATTAATTATTGTCATTACTTCTTTTGTTAGTTGGTCAGG
The DNA here is from genome assembly GCF_000314005.1 of Spirulina subsalsa PCC 9445. Taxonomy (NCBI): domain Bacteria; kingdom Bacillati; phylum Cyanobacteriota; class Cyanophyceae; order Spirulinales; family Spirulinaceae; genus Spirulina; species Spirulina subsalsa. Next base: position 1,676,724 of record NZ_JH980292.1, on the reverse strand, counting down.
ATTAGCGCGGGTCGTTCGCGGTCAAGTTCTCTCCATTAAAGAACGGGAATTTGTGGATGCAGCGCGGGTGATTGGGGCAAGTTCTCCCTTAATTATTGTCCGCCATATCTTACCCCAAACCGCCACTTATATTATTATTTCAGCCACTTTGGCCGTACCCGGTTTTATTGTGGCGGAGTCGGTCTTAAGTTTGATTGGTTTAGGTATTCAACAACCGGATCCCTCCTGGGGAAATTTGCTTTCTGTGGCTACCAATGCCTCGATTTTAGTTCTACAACCTTGGTTAGTTTGGTCCCCTGCTGCTTTGGTGGTTTTAACGGTTTTAGCCTTTAATTTATTGGGGGATGGCCTCCGGGATGCCTTAGACCCGCGCACATTACAAAAGCAAGTGCGACAACTCCCAGAATAAGGAGTTCAAGTCTCAATTCTTAAGGATCAATCCTGCTAATCTTGGATGTAAGTTTCACCCCGGATTAATGCCAACTCCGCCCGCACAAATTCTCGACCTAAATAAAGCGCATGATCCAAACGGGACAAGGGGCAAGGGTTAGTTTTCTCAGTGATTTCCATTCCTAATTCCTTGGCTGTGCGTCCTTTAAATGTCCGGGTTGGACTCCGTTTAATGCCCCCTTTCACCGGAATAGGTTCTCCTGTTTCTGGGTCAAGTGCTAACCCCTTGTCACTAATGGTATTCGTGTAATGATCGGCACAAATTAAACCCGCTTCTGGGTCAATATAGATAATAAAATAGCCGTCGGGATCAAGGTCAATAAACCGTTTAGAGAGTTGATCATCAATGCCTTGCAATTGAGTTTTTAAATCTTCTGTCATGGTGTTAAAAATGAACTAAAACACATAGGCTTAACTTGTTAAGGTCGCCCATTGCTTTTTACCAACTGCCACCAGCGCCGCCGCCGCCACTACTCCCACCGCCAAAACCGCCCCCACTACCGCCGCCACTACCACCGCCAAAACCGCCCCCACCACCACCGTAATGGTGCCAAGAGTCCGCAGACATTCCAATCCGATGGTGTCGAGCCGTTCTTCTGTCATCCTCTGGAATCTCTCGCGACCATTGATCGCGATAATCGCAACTGTAACAAAATTCTCGCTCAATATAACGGTTGCGCGTGGTGCGGGTACTGTGTTGCACGGTATAGTCGTGACACTGAGGGCATTTTGTGACATGGCGGGGGCGTTGGAGAATGTAACCCCGTAGGTGAATGGTGTCTCGACTATATTCAGGATGACAATGGGGACACCACCAGCCATCATACACCACAGAATTCAACTTATGGGTTGCTTGTTCAATCCTCGTCAGCAAGGGCATTAAATCCGAGGCGGGCAACTTATGGAGGGGTTGACGACAGATGGCACAATGAAAATGAGTGCGACTGTGGCCTTGTTCTAAGAAAGCCGCTAACTGTTTTCTCTGCCAAATCCGTTGGATGATGGGAAAACTGCCTAGGGTGGCCAGGATGGTGCTGAGAATGAAGACATCCCGGAGGTTAAGGATTCCAGATTGTTGGGTTTCTTGTTGATAGAGAATGATCACAAAAAAGATCAGTGGGGGGATAATTCCCCAGAGAATGATGCGTGGAAGGGGATAACGAAAGGGGGATTGACTGGTTAGGGTGGAAACAAGAATGAACCAAGTCATCAATCCAAGGGTCGGGAGGAATAACCAAGACCCCATCAGGGCTAAACGGCTGAGGAGAAACCAAATACAGCCCAAGTTAATCAGTAGGATTCCCAATTGTAGACCATGATATAGGGGGCGATCGCACGGATCCACTAATCTAAATTTTCTGTATCCCGTTGGGGGGATTAACGCCACCAGTCCTGACGGCTTCCCGACAGTCTTTTGCTCTGTTTTGGAATGTAACATGATCTTCGTTTTTCCACACAGCTTATAGTTTCATCCAATTTATGGACGCTATATAGGGGAGTTGACAAAATGCACGCACGCTCAAGTTGTTAAGGTTGATAATTCCTTCTTAGGCAAAACATACCTGAGAAAATTTGACCTTAAATTCTTATACGGTAATTATCTCCCATGAATATTGATGAATGGTGAAATACTAAGAACTAAGTAACGAAACTTATTTAAACTCAACACTATTATTAATTAGGGTCTGCTGAATATCCCTCCTTCCGATTATCCCATCTCTCAATCTAAGGATTCCTCCTCAAGATCCTGTGATTTTTGATAGTCTGACTCAAACTGAAACCAAAGATTGCGCCCAAAAAAATATCCTCCCACCGGAAACACAATCAAGGCGGGAATCAAAAAACTGAAGAACGTCTCAAAACCGAAAAAAACGGTCATGATGAGAGTCCATAATGTTCCCGTGCTGAAGCCCCACTTTTGTACTCCTACCTTCCAGATAAAATTAGATTTACCCATCTTCCGCGTCTCACGCCATTTTTCGAGTTGTTGTTGTCTCATACTCCTAATCGATAGTGTACAAACTAGGGCTTGTTGAATAAGGGGAGAGGCAAGCTTAACAAGTTAAGCTTGTGTGCATTTTGTCAAGTCGTAGCTAGGGAAAAGGGAACAGGGGGGAGGGGGAGAGGGGGGGAGAGGGAGAGGGGGGGATGGGTTGATTACTGTTGCATGAGTGCCTTTTGCATGAGTGCCTATTCCCGATTCCCGACTCCCTAGGGCGCAAGCATTGCGCCCCTACACCCCCGACTCCCGACTCCCGACTCCCGACTCCCTATTCCCTAATTCCCCAAAGGATACGTTTCCGCGTCAATACAACTGTCTAGAAGACGCTGGGGGACAAAGGGGATTTCTCGACTTAAACCCACCACACAGGCCCCGTAGCGTTTCGGGAGGAGACTCCGACGACAACGGTCTAGGGTAGCTAGTTCTAACTCCCCAAGGGTTTGTAGGGTGGGGGTTTGGGCGAACAAATCGGGGGCGGGGGATTTCTCTATCCCCTGTTTGTTCAAACTCTGCTCATTGCCGGGGTTTTGTCTGCCTTGGGGGGTGGTTAACACCTCCTGACGAATGGATACCACACAATGGGCGAGATCAACGGGTCTTCTCACGCGGAAACAAGCGGATAAAGAGGTTTGAGGACTAATGCCTGTGGTTTCGGTGATGCGAAAAACACAGGTTGATAAATCTTCCGGGACAAGGGCATCCGCACAGGCGCTCATGGCTTGGGTGTTATCAATCCCGGAGGCTTTTAATTCTTGGGCGCATTGCTCAAAAACGCTGGGGTTGTCATCTTCTCGATAACGGGGACGACCGAAGAAATTGGCATAACTGGGCATTGGGGCGATCGCACTCCAGAGCAAAACCCCCACCACTGACCCAGCAAACCCACGACCCAGCGCACTTTTCCAACGACTAGACATCACACCATAACTCCTTACTTCTAATGTCCCCTACCCTACAACAAAATTAATCAACTTACCCGGCACCACAATCACCTTACGGATTTCCTTCCCGACTAAATAGCCTTGAATTTTCTCCGAAGACCGGGCTAATTCTTCTAATTCCGCCCTAGTCGCACTGGCCGGAACTTGAATCACATCCCGTTTTTTGCCCATCACTTGGATTACTAAATCAATCTCATCCACCACCAACGCATCGGGATCATACCGTAACCAAGCCTGTTGATGAACAGAACCTTTACCCCCCAAACGCTCCCATAATTCCTCCACAATATGGGGCGCAAAGGGCGCTAATAACAACACCAACGCCTCAATCCCTTCTCGATAAATTGGAGAGTCCTTACAATCGGCATCATTTAACGCATTACTCAGCTTCATCAACTCAGAAACAGCCGTATTAAATTGATAGTCTCCCTCCAAATCCTCGGAGACTTCCTTAATCGCCCTATGAATCGCTCGACGGACATCCTTTTCCCCCTTCGTGAGTTGTCCGGTTTTCTGTTTCTTCTTCGCAGAACTCGGCTGATTAACAAACTCATCCACCAAACGCCATACCCGATTTAAAAAGCGGAATTGTCCCTCAACATCAGCATCATCCCATTCTAAATCCTTCTCTGGGGGTGCTTTAAACAGAATAAACATCCGGGCTGTATCCGCCCCATATTTACTCAAAACTTCTGCCGGATCGATGCCATTATATTTAGATTTTGACATCTTTTCAAAGAAGACCGATAACTGAGTTTCTGTCCCCTTTTCATAATAAACCGTTTCCGCTTTTCCCGTCTCAGGATTAATCGTTTCTACCACCGTCACTTGACCCGGAACAACATATTTTCCTGTTTCAGGATTTTTATAAGTCATGGCCTGCACCATGCCTTGAGTTAATAAGCGCTTAAAGGGTTCATCAAAGCTTAATAACCCCCGATCTCGTAACACCTTGGTAAAAAAGCGTGAGTACAATAAATGGAGAATGGCGTGTTCAATTCCCCCCACATATTGATCCACAGGCATCCAATCATTCACCTTTTCTGGTGTGAATACATCCTGCTCATTTTTCGCGTCCGTATAGCGCAAGAAATACCAAGAGGAATCAATAAAAGTGTCCATGGTATCGGTTTCCCGTTTGGCATCTCCCCCACAGGTGGGACATTTCACATTTACCCAGTCGGCTAACTGACTTAAAGGAGAAGCCCCCCGTCCGGTAAATTCCACATTATCGGGTAGGGTGACAGGTAATTCCTCATCCGGCACCGGGACAATGCCACAGTCGGGGCAGTGAATCACCGGAATGGGACAGCCCCAATAGCGTTGGCGAGAAATCAGCCAATCCCGCAAGCGGTACTGAATGCGGGCTTTGCCATAGCCTTGTTGTTCGGCGTATTCAATGACTTTTGTTTTGCCCTCACCCGAAGGAGTGCCGTCAAAGGGGCCGGAGTTGACCATGATTCCGGGGTCAGTATAGGCGGTCGTTAAGGCTTCACTGGCATCTCCCCCTTCCGGTATAATCACCGTTGTAATGGGGAGGTCGTACTTGGTGGCAAAGGCGAAATCCCGCACATCATGGGCAGGTACCCCCATCACGGCTCCGGTGCCGTATTCGTATAAAACATAATCGGCGATTAAAATGGGGACTTCTTGCCCGTTGAAGGGATTAAGGGCTTTTCCTCCGGTGAAAATACCCCGCTTGGGTTTATCTTCTGCCGTGCGTTCTAGTTCGCTTTCTTGGGAGACTTCTTGAATAAACTGCTCTACAGCCTGTTTTTGCCCTTGGGTGGTGACTTTGGGGGTTAAAGGATGTTCGGGGGCTAATACGACGTAGGACACGCCATAAACGGTGTCTGGGCGAGTGGTGAAGACGGCGATTTTTTCCTCTAAGCCCACAATGGGGAATTCTAAATAGGCCCCAACGGATTTACCAATCCAGTTGGCCTGCATGAGTTTCACCCGCTCGGGCCAGCCGTCGAGTTGCTCTAAATCTTGTAATAACTGCTCGGCGTAGTCGGTGATTTTCAGGAACCACTGGCGCAACAGTTTCCGCTCCACTTTCGCCCCAGAACGCCAAGAACGTCCTTCACTATCGACTTGTTCGTTGGCGAGGACGGTTTGATCAATGGGGTCCCAATTCACGGCCGCTTCTTTCTGATAGGCTAATCCGGCTTCGTAGAATTGGAGAAAGAGCCACTGGGTCCAACGGTAATAATCGGGGGAACAGGTGGTGACTTCCCGTTCCCAGTCGAGGGAGAGGCCGAGACGTTGGAGTTGCCCTTTCATGTGGGCGATGTTCTGATAGGTCCACTGGGCGGGGGGGATACCTCGGTCAATGGCGGCGTTTTCGGCGGGTAGTCCAAAGGCATCCCAGCCCATGGGGTGGAGAACTCGGTGGCCTTGCATCCGCTTGAGACGGGCGATTACGTCGGTGATGGTATAGTTGCGGACGTGACCCATATGTAGGTTCCCGGAGGGGTAGGGAAACATGGATAGGGCATAAAATTTAGGCTGTTTGGGGTTTTCTTGGGTTCGGTCTAACCCCATTTCTAGCCATTTCTCTTGCCATTTGGACTCAATTGCAGATGGGTTATATCGGGACTCCACGCAGTTTTCTCCTATCGGATCAGCCATTTTGCATTTTCCATTCTAGGACAATCTGGCGTGGAGGTCTGGACTCTCCCACCGCTAACCGCTCGTTTAGCGGAGGATTCTCGGTTTTCAGGCTCTTTGCTAGATCGAACAAAGTTAACTGAACGACCCCCTCGGCTACTCCGGGAGTTTTTTCTAATAGGGTCAGCCTGATCGCGTTTTTTCCTCAATTCTCGATCACCTTTGCTGAGGGTGTATCTCTCGATTTGATGTATCCGCAAAAACCACAAGTGTGATCGAACAAAAACAGGAATTGCTGTTTAATTTATGCCCTTGATTTCTTAACTTTTATCACAAACCTTTTTTTTCTGTTAAAAAAGTTCAATCTGAACTTTTTGAAGAGTTATATTAGTGTAAGGGATATTGCGGTTTTACCCGGTTCAAAATATGAAAGAGGATGGGCTGGTTGGATCATGATACAGAATGAAAAAAAATCTAATAACTTAAAGCACAAGATTCAAACTATCAGTGTATTCCCTGCATTGTTACTGGGGATTGTGGGTTTTTCTTCCTTAATCGGTTTTTGGTCTATTAATCAGAAAGTGGGGACAATTTATGATGATCGGGTTGTTCCGCTTAAGCAACTCAAACTGGTTTCTGATGCCTATGCCGTGTCGATTGTAGATGCAGCGAATAAAGCCAATTCGGACAGAATGACGACGGGGGAAGCGTTGCGGTCGGTTCAAGCTGCGATGAGTATCATTGAGGCAGAATGGCAACGGTATCAAAAAACGGATTTGACCCCGGAAGAACGGAATTTGGTGGTGGAAATTGAGGGACTGTTTCGAGAGTCTGATCGGATGATTTATGAGTTGGAGGATGTGTTACGGAGTGGGAATCGCGATCGCCTGCTGGTTTTGGCTCGTAGTCTCTATGATGTGATTGACCCGATTACTCAAAGACTGAACCAGTTGATGGCGTTGCAGTTAGAGGTGGCAGAACAGGAACGAAATGCGGCGACCAGTTTGTATCACATGGTGTTGTTTGTTTTCATTCCTATTCTAGTCTTAACGATTGTGATTGTGTTATCCCCCTTAAAGAAAATTCTCAGTCAACTGTTAACGGCGGCACTAGAAGAAACCATTGAAAATTTGGCCACAGCCAGTTCAGAAATTGCCACGGTGACAGAACAACAGGAACGAGTGGCGGCACAACAGGCGGTTTCGGTGCAAGAAACCACGACAACGATGCACCAGTTGGAAGTGTCATCTCAACAGTCCTCTGAACAAGCGCAACGGGTGGCCGAACGCGCTCAAGATGTGTTGGAGTTATCCCAACGGGGGAATGAAGCGGTGAACGGCACAATGCGGGGGATGCGAGAGTTGCAAAATAAGGTAGAGGCGATCGCACAACAAGCCGATCACTTAAACCAACAGGCCCAACAAATCGGCATGATTTCCCAATTGGTGGGGGAAGTAGCCAATCAAACCAATATGCTAGCTCTCAATGCCTCCATTGAAGCCGTGCGGGCGGGAGAACATGGGAAAGGTTTCTCGGTGGTGGCGACAGAAATTCGCAAGTTAGCCGAACAAAGTCAAGAATCGGTACAGAAAATTAATCATCTAGTGCAATCTATTCAAAAGTCTATTCAAACCACCGTCAATGCGGCCGAGGTGGGAAATACTACGGTACAAAACAATGTGCAGCTAGCCGAAGTTACAGCCAGTTCTTTTGAGGGAGTCACCCTAGCCATTGAGCAGGTAGTGGCCAGTAGTCAGCAAATTGCTTTAAGTGTTCAGCAAGAAGCCAGTGCCATTCAACAGATCATGCAGACGATGAATGATTTAAGTCGAGTATCCCAAGAAACCGTCAGTGGAATTACTCAAACTAAAAAAGGCACTCAGCAACTGAATGAAACAGCTTTTACGTTAAGAGCTATGATCTAGATAGGAGCAATTTTTTCTGGGGTTCATGCTCACATTTCAGGGGGCATTTCTGAAAAAAATCTAAAGCTGTTTGTAGACGGCGGGATTTTTTTAGCACAAAGAGAGCATAAAGAACACGGCATTTTTAGGATTTACGGCTAGTCAAAACCCATGTTTATTGAAGACGAAGAACTACGCAATTTATTTAAAGCGGCAAGTGAAGAACACTTGCAAAAACTAGAGGCCGGATTACTGCACCTCGAACGGAATCCAGAGGATAAGAGTCCTTTTGAAGAATTGTTACGAGAAGCCCATAGTTTAAAAGGGGATTCTCGGATGTTGGGGTTGAAAGACATTGAGACATTAACCCACCAAATTGAACATAATTTAGGGCAGTTGTACCGAGAGGAAACGACACTCACCCCAGAATTTAGCGATCGCCTTTATCAAGGACTCGATGCGATCGCCAAACTCGTCGAAGAATCCGTCACCGGAAACCCCAGCGGAGTGGACACCTTCCACCTCCTCGCCGTCTTAATGGGAGCGAACCCCACCCAATCCCAAGCAGAACCCCCCCCAGAACCGGATTCCCCAACCCCAGACCCCCCCCGTAGAAGCTGCCGCCCCAGAGGAGACAGAAAGCCCAGAAGTCCCAGAAGTCCCCCCAGAAGCCGCCTTAGAAATTTCTCCCGTTAAAGAAAACCCCACCGCCCCCCCAGTTTCCCCCCCACCCGCCCCCGTCAATCGTCGCACCAGCGAACCCTACCGCATCGAAACCATCCGCGTAGAAACCCGTTACCTAGACGACCTAATCACCCAAACCGGAGAACTCACCGTCACCAAGATCCGGATTGCTCATGTTGCCGTAGAAATCGATGCCCTAACCAACCTTTGGGAAGAGTGGAAAAACAGCCATAACACCTTTAACCACAACGGTAACGGATTCCTAGAGCAAAACCCCCTCAACGAGCAAATCGAGCAACTTCTACAACGACTCAAAGGTTTCGCCCAAGAAAACTCCTCCCGTCTTGACCTCATTGCCAACAACCTAGAGGAACGAATTCGCACCCTGCGACTGTTGCCCCTCTCCAACATTTTTCAACTCTTCCCCCGCACCGTCCGCGACCTCGCCCGGGAACAAGGCAAAGAAGTAGAACTGATTATCGAAGGAGGAGACACCACCGCCGATAAACGCATTTTGGAGGAAATGAAAGACCCCTTAATGCACCTGATTCGGAACGCCGTAGATCATGGCGTAGAACCCCCCGAAGAACGGGAACGAGCGGGCAAATCTCGACAAGCCCACATCTGGATTAAAGGCTATCAAACCACCTCCAATATTGTGATTGAGGTCAGCGATGATGGGAGTGGTCTGAATCCCGAAACCATCAAAAAAACCGCCGTAGAGCGGGGACTGTACCGAGAGGAAGAACTCGCCACCATGACCTTAAACCAGGTTTATAACTTAATCTTTCTCCCCGGTTTCTCCACCCAGAAATTCGTCACCGAAGTATCCGGCCGCGGGGTAGGTTTAGATGTGGTTCATACCAACGTCGAACGCCTCAAAGGCACCTTACAAGTTGAATCCACCTTGGGTAAGGGTAGCACCTTCCGCATCCAACTCGGAACCACCCTAGCCACCGCTAACGTCCTTCTGGTGTCCATTCATGGCATACCCCACGCCATCCCCATTGAATTTGTGGAAACCACCCTCTTAGTCGCCCTAGAGGATATTTTCACCCTAGAAGGACGGGAAACCATTGCCTTGAACAATCAAGCGGTTTCCGTGGCTCATTTAGCCAACCTTTTGGAACTCAAAGTTTCTGCTTTTGATCAACTCAACGAAACCCACGAACGGCAACAGCATCAAGGTTTACCCTGTGTGTTAATCAAAATCGGTGATGATCGTCTCGGGTTATTTGTTGATGAACTGCTAGACACTCAAGATGTCGTCCTCAAACCCCAGAGTAAACTGCTAAAACGGGTGCGTAACATTGCCGGAGCCACCATTCTCGGCACAGGGGAAGTCTGTATGATTGTGAACCCCGTAGACTTAATGAAATCCATTCAGAAAAGCACTAGAAGGGCTACGGTTGCCCCAGTGAACAACCCAAAAGATAAAGCGAGAAAAAAACAGGTGATTCTGTTAGCTGAAGACTCAATTACCATTCGGACCCAAGAGAAGCGCATCCTAGAGGGAGCCGGATATGAGGTAGTGACAGCCGTAGATGGACTCGATGGCTGGAATAAGCTTAAATCTCGTCCCTTTGATGCCATTGTTTCCGATATCCAAATGCCCAACTTAAATGGCTTGGAACTCACCACTCGCATCCGTCAAAATAAGGAATATAACGAACTGCCGATTATTTTAGTGACTTCTCTCGCTTCGGAGGAAGATAGAAGAAGAGGGGTTGAAGCAGGGGCTAATGCCTATATCACAAAAGACTCTTTTAGTCAAGATATTTTATTAGAAACCTTGCAACGATTAGTCTGAACTCTCCTGTGATTTTGAGCCAACGGCGCGAACCGTAGTGCTTGCGGTTCGCGTTTCACTTCCTTTACCTTGATTTTGTATGACTTATGGCGATTAAAGTCCTGATTGTGGAAGATTCCCCCATCGCCCGTTCCATTCTCAAACGAATGTTAGACTCTGCTCCCAATATTGAAGTCGTGGGGATGGCAGAAACGGGAATACAAGGCTTGGAATTGTTAAACAAGCTCCAACCGGACGTAATTTGTACTGACTTACATATGCCCCGCATGAACGGGCTAGAGTTCACGATGGAGGTAATGGCCACGAAACCCCGTCCCATTTTAGTGATCAGTGCCTCGGTGCAGGAAGAAGACACCGAAAATGTTTTTGAACTGTTGGATGCGGGGGCGGTGGATATTTTTCCGAAACCTCGGGTGGGGGGAACGACAGAATATGAGGCCGTTAAACACCAACTGATTAATAAAATTCAGGTATTGTCTGGGGTACGGGTGTTTACCCGTAGACGGCGCTCCGATCCTGGTGCTGTACCGAGTCACGAGGTATCACCTTCACCGAGTCCACCGAGTCTCCCGACTGCATCCCGGATTCCTCCCCCCCGTTCTTTGCACCCTCCGACTCTTCCGGTCATCCAAACCCCTCCCCCCAGTCGCCGTTATAGCTTACCAACGAAACCGAAAGTTTTAGCGGTGGGGGCTTCTACTGGGGGGCCTCAAGCGTTGCGGACGGTGTTAAGCCCGTTACCCAATGATTTTCCCGCTCCGGTGCTTTGTGTGCAGCATATCAGTGAGGGTTTTTTACAAGGATTATTAGATTGGTTGGGGCATCAATGTCATTTACCGATTCGCATTGCTGAACAAGGGGAAACACCAAGGGCTGGGGTGATTTATTTCCCTAGGGAACAGTTTCATTTGGAGTTAGATGCTTTGGGGCGTTTTCACTATTCCAATGGGATGCGGGTGGGGGGGCATCGTCCTTCGGTGACGGTGACGTTTCAGGCGGTGGCGCGGGTTTATCGGGGGGCGACGGTGGGGGTTTTGTTGACGGGGATGGGGCGGGATGGGGCGGATGGGATGTTAGCGATTCATCAGGCCGGGGGCTATACCATTGCTCAAAATGAACAGAGTTGTGTGGTGTTTGGAATGCCCAAGGAGGCGATCGCACTCGGAGCCGCGAGGGAGGTTCTGCCCATTGAGGTCATTCCGTTAACGCTCATGAAGGTGTTTGTTTAGCTATCTAGTTAATTAACGCCCCATCAATCTAACCTCCCGGAGGACAGTAGACGACCATCTTCCATTTCAATAATCCGATCCGCTACATCTAAAATGCGATTGTCATGGGTGACGAGGAGGATTGTACAGCCTTGTTCCTGGGCGAGGTGCTGCATGAGAGTCACGACATCCCGCCCCGATTGACGATCCAGGGCGGCGGTGGGTTCGTCGGCCAGCAAGAGTTTGGGCTGACTGACGAGGGCGCGGGCGATCGCCACTCGTTGCCGTTGACCACCGGAAAGGTTGGCGGGGTAGTAGGAAAGGCGATCGCCTAACCCCACCGCTTCCAACGCCTGACTCGCCCGTTGTTCCATTTCAGCCACCGAGTATTGCCGATGAAGCTCCAAACCCATCCGCACATTTTGTAACGCCGTTAAACTCCCGTGGAGATTATGGGCTTGGAAAATATAGCCAATATGACGGCGCACCTCCACCCGTTGCCGTTCCGTCGCCCCACAGAGTTCTAAGCCCAAAAACTGTAAGCTGCCCTTCTGAACCGAACGTAAGCCCCCTATCAGCGTTAACAGCGTGGTTTTCCCCGATCCTGAAGGTCCGGTCATAATCACAATTTCCCCCCCTTGTAGAGTCAGGTGGATATCAAAAAGAACCTGTTTCCGCAACTCCCCCACCCCAAAAGCATGGTCAAGGTGAGCAATGGTAATTACGACCGAGTTAGGGTTTGACATCAGATTCACTTCCAGCACATTAGAACATATCCGCCGGATCGGCCCCTTGTAATCGACGAGTGGCGATCGCACCAGATAACAAACACATCAACAGCGTCAAACCTAACACCATTAACGCCCGTTGAACCGTCATCGCAATAGGTAACGCCGTAGCCCTCGCCGCCACCCGATAAAGACCCATCGGCAGAATAAACCCCGGAATAAACCCCAACAGCGCTAAAATCACCGCCTCCTCAAAAATCACCCCCAACAGATACCGATGGCGATAGCCCATCGCCTTAAACGTCGCATACTCCTGTAAATGGGCATTCACATCCGTAGACAACACCTGATAGACAATCACCACCCCCACCACAAACGCCATCGCCGTTCCCATCGTGAAAATAAACCCAATGGGGCTTTCCGTCTGCCAATACCGCTTTTCCGCCGCCATAAATTCCCCTTGAGTCAAAACATTTACATCCTCCGGCAACCTAGCGCGCAGTTGTGCCACCACCTCCTCCGGATCTGCCTCTGGGGCTAACTGTAACAATCCGAGGCTAATACTGCCCGAATTGCGACGAGGTAAGATCCTAAGAAACGTTTGATCACTGGCCAACAACGTCCCATCCGCCCCGAAAGAAGCCCCCAAGCTAAAAATACCTTGAATCGACAGGGTGCGCCCCTCAGCCTCCGTCGTCACCACTTGCCCCGCTTCCAACTGGCTAATCACCTCCCCATACCTCCCCCGAGATCGTCGGTCAAAAAGCACCACATCCGGGAGTTTGAGCAAATCCTGTTTTGTCTTGAGGTCTGGGAGATCAAAAGGAGTATGATCCGGATCAAAACCGATCAGTTGAATCACCGTATCTTGACGAGTTTGGGGGTTTTTCCAAGTCAACAGATTAGAATAAAGGCCAGTGCCTTGAGTAACACCCGGAACATCTAGCGCTTGATAGAGGCGACGACGGCTAAAGGTAGAGAGATTTTGGCTATTTTTGGCTTTCGGACTAACAAGAATCACATCAGCATTGAGCGTGCGAGCCAAACGAGTATTACTATCAAACAGAGACGCTTGAAAGCCTAGCTGCATAAACATCAGGACATCTGCAAAGGCAATCCCCGCTAGGGCAACCAGTAAGCGACTTGGTTCATGGCTCAGTTGCAGCCAGCCTAACCATGTTCGACGACGCAGGACGTTCATAGAAATCCGTGGGGTGTTTTAGTCCTATTATAGGGTTTGCTGAATAACTGGGCTAGGGAACGGGGAACGGGGGAGAGCAGCCATAGGCACTCTAAAAAATCCGCTCTTGTGCAGGTTGATAAATATAGTCATAATCAAATGGGACAGGACGAATATTCCGTACAATCGAAAAGCCTAGGGTACTAACGGCATCCGTGGTAAATGTCACCATAACCAATTCTTCTAAACGTTTACCGCTGATTTTAGGCGGTTTAACGTAAAATTCCCGTTGAGAGAAAAAAGTGTTTTCATCTTTAGGGACAACTAAACCATTCACCCTTTGCGAATACTGAACAGGCTTAATATAAGTATTATAAAAATCTTCTTGATTATTTTGTAAAGAATAAAATCTTTCCTGTTGCAACCAACTCATTTGAAATAATAACTTAATCAATTCAAATCCTAAAATATAATTGAGAACATAACTTTTTTCTTCAGGACTTAAAACCAATCTTAAAGCTGCTTCTAAATACTTTTGAGGTTCTCGCCGGACATCTTGGGCAGAATGAATATAAAATTGTTTGATATATTGACGCAACACTTTATCATTCAAATTCGTTTGAATGTGAAATCCATCTAGATGGCGCTGAACTTTATAATAAGTATCATAATCTTGGATAATTTTGGCCAAAAGTCCGTCAGCCGTATATTGATCCAAAAAACTAGCTTGAATGTCTGGGGATGCCCCACATAATAAATGACAAAGCGAGAGTAAATAACGCCGTCTTTGCCAGTCTAAACCTTCCGCCCATTCTTTTGCTTCTTGTGGAACTTTTTCTAGCATAAAATCACCCTGATGTCAATTAATGGATACTAAGAAAGTCCTGGGTAAAGTCTACAATCTTGGCTGAATTTAGGCGTAATTGAGGCAAGATTAACCAAAAATGTTTTCTTCATCGGGCTTGTAAATATAGTCATAATCAAAAGGAACAGGTTGGGTATTACGGACAATAATAAAACCTAAGTTGCTGACTTCATCGGTGACAAAGGTAGCCATGACGAGAGCGACTAATTTCTGTTCAGAAATATTCGGTGTTTTCACAAAGTAATCTCGGCGAGAAAAAAACACTTTCTCATCTTTTGGGTTAACAATGCCGTTAATGCGGTGAGTATTGCGAATGGGTTTGATGTAACTATTAAAAAAGTCCTCTTGATTCGGTTGTAGGAGATAAAACCGTTCTTGTTGTAACCAACTCATTTTAAAAACAGTTTGTAACAGTTCAAAGCCCAGGATATAGTTGAGGACATAATTTTTTTCTTCGGGACTTAAGACCAGACGGAGAGCCGATTCTAAATAGCGTTCTGGTTCTCGTCGCACATCTTGGGCAGAGTGGACATAGAATTGCTTAATATAGTGTCGGAGTAGTTCTTTATCCAGTTGGGTGGGGATGCGGAAACTATCGAGATGGGCTTGAACTTTGGTTTGGGTGTCGTAGTCTTGGAGGATTTTGTTAATTAAACCATCGGCAGTATATTCATCTAAAAATTGGGCTTGGGTTTCCGGGGGAACGGCACAAAGGAGGTGACATAAAGATAAGAGATATCGTCTTTCTTTCCAATGCAATTGTTCAGCCCATTCTCTGGCTTCTTGGGGCAGTCGATCGAGAATGTTGACCATGAAAATCCTTAAGGGTAGGCAGTAATAACGGAAGAACTCTGACAATAGTTCAGAACTGTCTCAGGACAACATGAGACAGGTTTAAGAGAGGGGGATTGAGAAGATGGCGATTTCCTTACGGAACGCTTCGTGAACGCAATTCATCAAGTTTTTGCCGGACAGCCTGAATATCCTGCCACATTAACCACTTGGGTTTTCCGGGTTCTTTGGAAGGGTTGCGTAACAAGTAGGCTGGATGAAAAATCGCCATACAGGGTCTTCCTTCCCATTCTATCCATTGCCCTCGAATCTTGGTAATGCCCTGTTTTTGCCCCGTTAAACCCCGATAGGCAGTGGCTCCGGTAAACAGGATAATTTTCGGGTTAACGAGGCGAATTTGTTCAAGTAAATAGGGTTTACAGGCCGCAATTTCTTCGGGGGTGGGGGTACGATTTCCCGGAGGACGGCAGTTATGGACGACTCCGGCCGGGGTGACAAAATTGGCGGTTTCTTCCACATCCAAACAATAGACTACAGTATCCGGATGTTGGGGGGGGAGGGGATGTTTGATTACAGGTTGCCAGTCGGTGATTTCTCCTAGGTTGTTGCTGGTGTCCCAGAGAGGATAGGGGGAGGCAGAACTCCTCACTAGGGCGGTTTCTGTCGTAATAGAGGCTAAGGTACGTTGGGGGGTTCCTGTGGCGACTAAATCCCGCAAATGGAGGTCTTCGACGGGAATCCATCCCCGACGGGTGAGGATGGGATGATCTCCGGTGGCAGTATACCCTAAGCTGTGACCGGGTAGGGTGACACGATAGAGGGTGCGATCGCCTAAACGGGATTCGTACCAGTAGGTAATCTTACGCCAGACTAACTGTTTCCTCGGGGTTACACTCAGCACTTCCCCCTCCCAACGGTGTTCTACAATCCATTGCAAGGATTGAAACCCCTGCCTTGTGAGAACAGGAGTATCTCCGGTCAAACATTTGACCATATTGGCAATATAAACATCTGTTTCTGAGTCAAGATGAACCGAGGCGAGAATTTTTTCTAGCAATTGTCCCGATTTCCCCACAAAGGGTAAACCTTGCTCATCTTCATTCTGTCCAGGGCCTTCTCCAATAATCATAATATCCCCGCGAGGATTGCCCCGTCCGAGGACAGCATGGGTGCGGGATTGACTCAATTCACAGCGTTGACACTGGTCACAATCTGCCCCAATTTCCCCTAGGGTGCTATAAAGTCCACTGGGGATAGGAATATTGGCATCGGTGGGGATTAAGTCCCATTGCACGGGGGGAGTAGGGGGGGTAATGTTGGTGCTACTAAAGAGATCAAGTTGTTCTTCGTGAGTCATGGGAAAAGTGAGTAAAAACCCCGTCCAGCAAGGAAAGGACGGATGTACAGTCTAACAGGATGCCCAAAAAGGGGGATATTTTGCCTCGCGCTGTTCTCCTGTTAGGTTCGTAGGACAATTCTAAGGAAAAATGTCAACCCTAACTTGTTAAAGTGGGTGAAGCCTTGACTTTCCGCCTCTTGTTCCTGCCTTCGAGAGCAGGGCAACTTCCGCTAAAATCGGATAATGATCACTGGGGTAAACAGGCGGTTCAGAATCCTTTAAAATTTGGCACTGTTTAACGGCAAATTTTCCCTGATTCTCCTGTAACCAAATCCAATCAATCCGATGGACTAGATCGGAATTTTCCACCCGATATTCTGCCCCGAGAAAATTATGTACGGAGTGCTGACCCGCTCTATCTTTATTCCCCGCCACTAAATAACTATCAATAAAGCCCGCTTGCCCAATTGTCTCATAAACTCCGTCTTGGGAGGTTAAGGTTTCTCCGGCTTGGGGCAGTTGCAAATAACTATTAAAATCTCCCGTTAAAATCACAGGTAGATTATTGTTATTTAAGATAACAATTTGCTGTAAAATTAGTTTAATGCCCTGTTGACGAGCTAAGATACTTTCATGATCTAAATGGGTATTAAAACAGAAAAATATCTGTTGATTTTTGACGTGTTCCAATAAAACCCAATTGGCGGTTCTGACTCTGGCTGTATCCCAACTGGCTGACCAAACCTCTGGTGTTTCACTGAGATAAAAACTACCTTGGCTTCTGAGAATAAACTGCTCCAACTTCCAGAAAATAGCATTATACAGTTCTCGTCCCGGACGATTATAGGGCAGACCTAGAAAATATTGATAGTCGTTTAATTCCCGTTGATAGGTTTCTAGGTTGCCCTGTTGCAGTTCTTGAAAAGCAATAATATCTGGGTTATATTTTTGCAAGGTCTTGATGTTAAGTGGCGCACGATTTGCCCAAATATTAACCCCGTCGTCTTTGCAACTGCCCCGAATATTAAAGCTCATGATTTTTAAGGTCATTTTGCTCCTCCTGAATCCTTAAACGAGTTTCGGCTCTACTATAACAATTCTCAGTAACTTATGGTGGAGCTATTTCATAAATGACCCCGACCCTTAGATTCAGGTAAGAATAATTAATAAATGACCTAACAATTATAATGAGTTCCCCCATACAATATGGGTTAAAGTTCACAGATAGGCGTTAAATTAATGAAACAACTGCTTTTAATTGGCGGAGGTCATAGTCAGGTAATTTTTCTGAAACAATGGGTTAAAACCCCTCTGCCGAATCTCCGGGTTATCCTGATCAGTAATGTAGTCTATACTCCCTATTCTGGGATGTTACCCGGTCATGTTGCCGGATTCTATCGCTACGATGAAACTCATATTAATCTGCCGCGTTTATGTGGGTGGGCTGGGGTGGAATTCCGCTTAGGGGAAGCGGTGGGCTTGGATTTAGCCCAAAAACAGGTTCTCGTGAGGTCAGTCCATGCCCCCAATATAGCCCCAGACGGGCAGGCTGAAACTCTTGCTTTTGACTGCCTTTCCCTTGATATTGGTAGCACGCCAGCAGCTAATCAGGTGCGGGGCGCAGCACAATATGGCGTTCCTGTCAAGCCTGTGCCGCAATTTCTGACCCGGTGGGAGCAGATTTTAGAACAAATCCAAGGGGATGGGGGGCGAGATTGGCAAGTGGCGATTGTGGGCGGGGGGGCGGGAGGGGTGGAGTTGGCGTTTAATCTGCAAGGGAGGGTGAAGGCGGCCGGGGCGGGCGGTTGCAGGTTTCACCTTGTCCATGGGGGCCAGAGGTTGATGGGGGGACATAATTCTTGGGTGAGTCAACGGGTGACGCAGCTATTGGGGGCGCGTCAGGTGCAGTTACATTTAGGGGAAAGGGTGGGGGAGGTGACGGGGGATGAATTGCGGTGTGATTCGGGGTTGAGGATTGCCTACGATTTTGTGTTTTGGGTGACTCAGGCCTCTGCGCCCTCTTGGTTGAGGGATGGGGGTTTGGCGACAGATGGGGCGGGTTTTATGCTGGTGGGGGATACGTTGCAGTCGGTGTCTCATCCTTTTGTGTTTGGGGCGGGGGATATTGCGACGATGGTCAATTATCCGCGTCCGAAGGCGGGGGTGTTGGCGGTGCGTCAGGGGAGGCCGTTGTTTGAGAATGTGGGGCGTTGGCTGGGGGAACGTCCGTTAAAGCCGTTTCGTCCCCAACGGCACTATCTGGCGTTGTTGGGGACGGGGGATTATTGCGCGATCGCCTCTTGGGGTCCATTAGGCTGGCATCACCCCCTACTCTGGCGTTGGAAGGATTACATTGACCGTCAATTTATGGCGCAATTTATCCCAGACTCCCCCTGAGAGGACACTAGAGATCAGAGGGGATCAAGGGGATTCCCAAATTTTTTTCATCCTGTCCGAAATCGCCCCTGTTGTTTTTGTAGGGGTAAAGGAATGCTCGTTCTGCTCAGAATAACTATTGTTACAAGCTGAGTCATAGATTTGAGGTTCATTAAGAAAATCGGTATCATTAAATTGAGGGTGCCAATGAGTGCCGATTGTTGAAAAGTAAGGGAGATACCTATTATGCTAACTCGCAAACTGTCCTGGATCATCGCTCCCCTCACATTGGCTGCAACTGTTGCTATGGCAAGTCCGACTAGGGCTTATGATCCTCATGACGTGCAAACTTTGTTATTAACAAATATCTGTCCGGGGTGTGATTTATCCGGTGCAAATCTTTCTCAAGCCCATCTCATAGGGGCTGATTTAAGAGGGGCTAATTTAGAAGGTGCAATCCTCATTGAAACGAATTTAGAAGGGGCTGACCTCACTGGTGCAAATTTAAAAGGGGCTACTCTCAATCAAGCTTTTTTAACGGATGCCAGTTTAGTGGCAACTGATTTGAGTGGGGCTGATTTTACCCAAGCTATTCTTTACAATGTGGATGTCAACGGTGCAATCATGGATAATATGATTGTCACGGATGCTCAAATTTTTAACACGGATATTCCCCTAGGGATTGGTGGGGATATTGAACAAGTGGATCCTGAACAAGTGCCGTATAACCGATAAGGGGCTAGTTTTTACGCTTCACGGGATGAGAGAACAATCAAAAAACCCGGTTGCTGTTGGGTGGTATGCCCTCAGCCACCGGGTTGTTCTTTTCACTGGTTCTTTTCACCGTGAAGACTATCTAGGGTCTGCTGAATAAGTCCGAGAGTTGGGGAATCGGGAGTCGGGAGTCGGGAGTCGGGAATAGGCAATCGTGCCAGTTTTAGATGATCTGTTCCCTGTTAAGAGTTCCCTGTTCCCTTGTTGAGCCTAGCATCTGGTGTTATTCAGCAGACCCTATCTAGGGTCTGCTGAATATCCCTCTAAGCAGTGTTACTAGGACTTTTAGCCGTTTTAAGAGCAAGAAACTGTAAGGTTTTAGGGATAAATCATCAAAAAGGCTTGCCTTTTTCCGATTCCCCTTCCTGTTCCCCGTTCCCTGTTTTCCACCCAGAGTAGAGTTATATTGCTACGCAACGCTTCGCGTTTGCTACGCAACGCTTCGCGTTCGCGGAGCGTCACGAAGTGAACGCGAAGCGTCACGAAGTGAACAGCAAGCCCTATCTATTGTACCGTTTGAGACAGGGGATAGGGGTTGGTGAGTTGATCTAACTGTTTGACTAACAGGCTGAGGAATAAGCCCACATCGGTGACAATGCCGACGGATTCCACAGAACCGCGATCGCTTAATTTGGTCACAACGGCGGGGTTAATATCAACGCAGACCATTTTCACCCCGGCCGGAGTCATGTTCCCTACCCCAATAGAATGGAGCATGGTAGACAGCATCAGGATCATGTCCGCCCCTTCAATTAACCGGGCATACTCCGCTTGAGCTTTCAGTAAGTCCATGTGGGTGTCGGGCAGGGGGCCATCATCCCGAATCGATCCCGCTAAACAGAAGGGGACGTTATTTTTCACGCATTCATACATAATGCCCTGAGTTAAGAACCCTTGTTCTACGGCGTTGGGGATGTTGCCATAGCGACGAATGGCGTTAATCACTTTCAGGTGGTGGCGGTGTCCTCCGTGGACGGGAACGCCTTTTTTCATGTCTACGCCCAAGGAAGTCCCCATGAGGGATTGTTCCATGTCATGAACAGCGATCGCATTTCCCGCTAATAAAGCCTGCACATAGCCCTCCCGAATCAAGCGGGCGAGGTGTTCACTGCCCCCGGTATGAATGACCACCGGGCCAGCTGTAACTACGACTTTACCGCCTTGGTCGCGGATATGGCGCATTTCCCAAGCGATTTGTTCCACCAACAATTCCACCCGGCGCTCACTGGATACCCCAGATCCCATAAAGGTGAATTCTTCTTTAGTCCCCCGTTGATCTCGGCTTTCGGGTTTGCGGACAATGCGAATGCCTTCCACTCCGACAACGACTTTTTCCCCTACTTCTAAATCGCGCAGAATCTTACAACGGGCGGTTAAACCGTCGGGGGTTTGGCGAATGGCGATCGCACCATCCATGCGTTGATTCTCCACTCGCACCCACTGGCCGTCAATGCGGACTTCTGTCGGATAGATCGTCGTCACATAGAAATCATCAGGTGCCACACCCGACTGGATGACATCTTCTAAAATCGCGTTCCGTTCCTCAGTCGGGACATCTACAGCCCCCAATTCAATCAACTGGGTCATGATTTCTTCCATGACCTCATGATCCGGTGCTGTGACGCGCACTTCCGCCCGGGAGGTGCTTTGGCGTTCGGCCCCGAGATTAAAGTTTAAGACCTTGAAACTGCCGCCTTTTTCCACTACCGTATCTAACACCCGGTTCATAATCCCGGCATCGAGGAGATGGCCTTCGAGGTGGATATTGCGACTTTCCACGGTAACGCGGGCGTGGAGTTCTTCCCGTACCGGTTCCGTCGTGCGGAGGGTGAGGCACTTGGACGCGCCCCCTGCTTTAAGGAATTCCGTTAAGGGGGTTTCCATGACGGTGTATCCGACCTGGCCGAGTCGTTGTTTTAAATCCTCACTGGCTTTGTTTAAAATAACGACCTGGTGGATATTGACCGCATTACAGGCAAAATTCACCGCGTCCGGTTCTGCGATCGCAATCCGTTTATCCGCCGGGACTCGACGCTCGATTAACAAATTGGAATAGGCATCAAAGGCCGGAGGATAGTACAGTAAATAACCCCCCGTTAAGGGGCAGAAGCAAGTATCTAAATGGTAGAACCGACTGTCAATTAAACGCAGGGAGAGAACTTCAATATCCAACCATTCGGCAATCAGGGGGTGGGAATCCAATTCCGTGCGGAAGCCATAGCCCGCCCATAACCAACGACCCTCACGGTCTAATAAAGCATCCCCAGCCCCTTCAAAAGGTAAGTCCGCCGGCAATTCAAAGACCTTATAACCATTGTCTTCAAACCATTGTTTGAAATGGGGTTCTTCCCCTTGCCGTTCTTTGTGCAGAAAGCGGCTCAAAACCACCTTATCACCCAAAACTAAGCCCGCATTGGCCGTGAACACCATATCCGGCCACCCTTGCACGGGATCCACCAGGTCAACAATGGCATGATCTTTAATCAGATGATAGAGTTTATCCCATTGTTCGTTAGCGCGATCGCGGGACGATTTATGAATATTCCCCTCCATCCAAGGATTAATGACGTAATCTACGTCATAGTGGCGAGGAGAACACATGAGGAAGCGGAGCAAATCGGTCATAATTTACAATGTAAGAGGGTGTGCCACACTCTAGATAGCTTGTATACGCGCAAGACAAGCAGCCTAACTCTAAGATGAATTAGGCTGCTAAATACTGTCAAAGCAACTTTTCATTATAGATTGTTTATTGGGCTTTAGTCAATGATTCATGCTCCCGAATGAATTCCTGTTTGTTCGTTTAATTGTGAGTAGGCAATCAAGGCAATCTATTATGAATCCTTGGGGTTTGGGTTGTCACTCCTGAGAGAAGTCAAGGCGGCTTTAATAACAAAATAGAGCGCAGAAATAACGGTAGTTTTTTTAAAAATATTTCTAATAATTTGTTGTATAATGGAATTATATTAATTCAGATTTTTTTCAAAAAAAGACCTGACAAACGTGAAGAATTGATGACCAATGGCAAATAATTGATTTATGCACTTTTCTATTCAACCTCTGCCCCCTGAAGTTATTGATATTATTGCAGCAGGAGAAGTCATCGACTCTCTAACGGCCGTCGTGCGGGAATTAGTGGAAAATGCCATTGATGCGGGGGCGACTCGTTTAGTGGTGAAAGTCGATCCCGATTTGTGGCGGGTACAAGTAGCGGACAATGGTCAGGGGATGACTCGGGAGAATTTGCGGTTGTGCGCTCATCCCCACAGTACCAGCAAGATTTTCACCTGTGAGGATTTGTGGAAAATCACCAGTTTGGGCTTTCGCGGGGAGGCTTTACATAGTATTGCCCAACTGTCGGAGTTGGTGATTTTAAGTCGGGTGCAGGAGGAGGACGATGTAGGCTGGCAGATGACCTATAATCAGCAGGGGGAGGGGGTAGCCGAGGAAGTGGTAGCCCTTGCTCCGGGAACCGTGGTCACAGTGTCGAATCTGTTTGGCAATGTACCCGTCCGTCGTCGGGGTTTACCTTCCCCCCCCCAACAACTGGCGGAGGTGCAAACCCTGTTACAACAAATGGCACTCTGTCATCCGGGGATTCATTGGCAAGTGTGGCAGGGGGAGAAACTGTGGTTCAAAATTAGTCCGGGGGTAAATACCCAGGAAATTCTCCCCCAACTCTTGCGACGGATCCAACCCAGTGATCTACAATTTCTCCGCTTAACGGTAGACTCTCCAGAGGACTCGGAAAAGGCACATTTTGACCTCCTGCTGGGTTTACCCGATCGTTGTCACCGTCAACGTCCTGATTGGGTGAAAGTGGCCGTGAATGGTCGTTTTGTGCGATCGCCTCAACTGGAACAAACCCTGATCACCGCCTTCAATCGTACCCTACCCCGCGATCGCTATCCCCTCTGTTTTCTTCATCTGCGCCTCAATCCCCAGCACATCGACTGGAACCGTCATCCTGCCAAAACTGAAATCTACCTCCATCATCTCGACTTTTGGCGAGAACAAGTTAGCCAAGGAGTAGAACAGGCCTTGCGGATTAGTCCAGCCGAATTAGGGCAAACCGCAGAAAACCAGCGTCTGGGGCAACTCTTAAAAGCCGCAGAAAGCACCACCCCCTACCATCTCAACCGGGAAATCCCCCCCCCAACCGCCTCCAGGGCCGCCATTCACCTCATCCCCTTAACCGTTGTCGCCCAAGTGAATCAAACCTATATTGTGGCCGAACATCCTCATGGAGTGTGGTTGATTGAACAACATATCGCCCATGAGCGAGTGTTATATGAGCAATTACAGGACACTTGGCAACTGATTGATCCAGAAAGTCCAGTGATTTTAAACAATCTGCAAACCAAGCAGATCGAGCAATTAGAGCGCATTGGTTTAGAAGTAGAGGCCTTTGGGGAGCAGATGTGGGCTGTGCGGACAGTACCGGCTCCCCTACTGCATCGTGGGGACTGTCGGGAGGCACTGTTAGAACTGAGTTGGGGAGGAGATTTAGAAACCGCCCAAGTCGCCACCGCTTGCCGCAGTGCTATCCGTAACGGTACCCCCTTAAGTCTTTCGGAGATGCAGGCCCTCATTGACCAGTGGAAAGTAACCCGTAATCCTCGCACTTGTCCCCATGGTCGTCCTATTTTTCTGGCTTTAGAAGAGTCTTCCCTCGCCCGTTTTTTCCGTCGTCATTGGGTGATTGGCAAGAGTCACGGTATTTGAACAAAAAGAGCGACGCACTCCCCGATACAGGGATATGTAATTGACCTTCAAGATGGCCTCTTGCCAACTCCGCTACCAACCCCAAGTTCCGGGTTCTCCTTTGAAGGGTCCTACAATATCCGAGGTAATCCAACCGCCATAAAATCCCCCGGCTTGAGGTGTAACTAATTCATCATTAACATAACAAGCATCCATTAAACCCGCGAAAAAACTATAGTATCCTTGGAGAGCTATAAAAGGGGGACTGGTTTGATAACATTGCCATCCTGCATTTTGAATCAGTTTTTCTCCAATCCTGACATCAATATATTGATAATAGCCTTTCCATTCACAAAATCCTTTTTTCGCGTTCCCCATCAGATACTCCAGCTTAATATCTTCTGGGGGGAAATAATAAGTCGGGGGGTGACTGGTTTCTAAAACCCTTTTACCTCTTGTGGTTTCGGCTAAAATAATCCCCTGACAGATGATTTTCAGGTGTTTAGATGTATCTTCCCAGCGAGCAGGACGGGGATAGTCCCAAACAGACTCTTGACCGGGTTCGGGGGGAATAGGACGAGGTTTCATGATTCAGGTTTAGATTGACTAGATTCTATTTTGCACTGATTCGAGAGGCAAACTCAAGGCTTGGGTGATTTCTTGAGTTTTGGAGAGTAGATCAGTGTTTTGGCGTGAATCCCGCCCTTTCTAATAACTTTTGGGCTTCCTGAGTTCTGAACATTTCTGCTAACCGATCTCCAATGGGAGGGCGACTATTATCTAAGGGGTAGATAATCGAGATGGAGTAGGCTAGAGGATAGTCTCCCCCCCGTAGGGCGGCCATGTTTAAACGGTAACTGCCTTTGTCATTGCAGAGATCAATGTTGGGTGTGATGGGGGTGCCGTCATTCTGGACGAGGGGAGAAACGCTGGAGGTGCGACCCGTATCACCAACTAGGGCGAGGGGATAGACGGAACACTGCCCAAAGACTTGGCTTAAGCTGGCAAAACCAATCGCCCCAATTCCTGAATCCTCAAAGTCTTGGAGAATCTCCCGTAACATGGTAAAGGTGGGGCGGGTTTGGATGGGACTGGCTAGGGCGGTAAAACTATCAGCGTTGGGGGTGCGCTCTTGTCTGGTGAGGGCGCGGAATTGGGCGATCGCATCTGGGGTTTGTAAAACCCGCTCTTCAAACAGACGCAAGGCTTCCGGGTCTTCGGGAACATACAAACGCACGGGCAAGCGCGGCCCCCCTAACTGTTGCCAGTTGTCAATTTCCCCTAAATATAATTGTCGCAATTGAGCAAAGGTAATCCGTCCCCCCAAGGCATTGGGTAAACTTTGGGCGCGTTGCGCATAACTAAACGGTACAATAAGCGCTAACCCATCATAGGCAATGACATCCGCTCTCAGGTTGGAGGGTAAAGCAACAGGAGCATTTTCTCCCACCACACTACTCACGGCAAAATCGAGGCTGTCCCGTTGTAAGAGTGTGAGAGTTCGTTCCCAACTGTCTACTTCTTGATGCTCTAACTGGATGTTCGGCTGTTGAATTTGGATCTCCTCCTGAAAACTGTTCCGTCGTAGGACTAAATTGGGCTGACGCATCAGGTAGTGGCCAATACTTTGGGGGGCTGTAGTATAACGAAAACGCCCCCGAGGTACTGCCGTTACTTCCCCAATACAACAGGGCAAGGGAACAGGGCTTTGGCTTTGGGGTCTGCGTCCTAACCACCACCACAGCCCCCACCCCCCCAAGGCGGCTAAAATCAACACCAAGAGTAATCCTTTCCAGCGTCCCGAGGAGGGGGTGTCTTCTTCTTCTCCTTCTCGGTCTTCCACTTCGCTTAAAATATCGGGTTCTGGGGGCAGATTTAACAAGGCTTTGCGGGCTTCTAAAGCGTTGGGAAAAGGACTTTCTAGCCCCAAGAGACGGCGAATAATTTGTTGGAGGGGGCGATCGCGAGGCAGCCAGTTTTCCCCTTGCCGAGGGTCTAAGGGCTTGCCATTTTTATCCACGGTGCGCCCAGCGAGGAGATAAAAGCCCACATAGCCTAAAGCCACTAAATCCTTGGCGGGAGAGTAGTTCCCCGGCGGGGTAGTCGGGGGTAAAAATAAATCCTCCCAGAGGGTGAGATCACAAACATAAATATAAAATCTCTGTTCTTCGGGCAAGACTCCCCCTTGTAACGGGGAAATCAGCAATGTCTCTAAACTTAACTGCCCATGAACTAAACCCTGTTGAATTTGTCCCGAGGGGAGGGTGAATTTTTGACCATGGAGAGAGGCTAAGGTTTGCAGAACTTGGCTTAAAATGTGCCGCACTTGGGCTGGGGGGAGGGGACCCCGTTCTTTGAGATAATCCAACAGGGTGGGGTAGGCTTCAATTTCCCCCTGACTGACTAAATAACAGCGTGCCTCGTTGTGGTCGCTAATGGTGTCCCAAGGCTCCACTAAGCGTAAATTATGAATACGACCATCGGCTAGTTTTAGCCCCCCTCGCAACATAAACACCTCTTTCCGTTGGCGAATTTCGAGGGCGCTAAACCCTTGAGGGGGTAACACATACTCCCGAATGATCACAGGTTGATCATTGCCCATCTGTACCCCTTGATAGAGGCGACCTTTGCCCCGCACCCCTAACACCCTGAGAATGCGATAACGGCCCCGTACCCCCATAATGTCCGATTGTTCAGCTAGGGGGGGAATCAGGAGATAGTCTACCCCCGGACGAGAGGGCAGTACGGCAACGGGGCTGATGGCTTCGGCGGTTTCTTCTTCCTCTTCTTCCCCTTCCTCTTTGCCCGTATCTCGGACTAACTCCTCTAGAAATGGTACTAACCAGCGAAACCGCACGGGAACGAGCATATAGAGGTGATAGAGGAAGGTGCTGGAAAAGAAGCCGAGGCGACCCGCGACCCGGCCTTGTTCCCGTTGAGCAATTTCTCGGCCGATTTTGTTCAGCTTGCGTCTGTTGCGTACCACGTTCCCTGCTCCTGCTCTCCTGTCTGCCCTTTGATTGTGGCAGAGCGATCGCCCTTTGTTGTATTAGCCAAAAGATTAGTTTTGAGCCGAACGATAGCGGGGGAAGTTGGGTAAATCAATGGACGCGAGGGATTTCCGCTTTTTGGGCGGTTGGGGGTTCAAGGTGGGGGAGGGGGATTGGGTGGATTCGGGACTGATGAACTTGGAACTGGGGGAGGGGCTAGTAATCCGTTGGTTTAACTCCTGACGGAGGGCGCTGGATAGATGCTCCGCCGAGAGATCCAACTCTTCGGCCAGTGGGGTCTGGGGCGGGGGGGTGGGGTTGAATGCCAGAACGTTTTTTAAAGTCGGGTAAGGAGAGATTAATAAAGGGTGAGGGTTTGGGGGGAGGTTCTGGGGTAGGGGGTTGTTCCAGTACGGGGGCGGGTTCGAGTTGGGGTTGAGGGTCTGGCAGGGTCTGACCGATCATCCGACTGACCCAACTGGGGGGTTCTCCCACGATGGACTCTGGGCTAGTGGTTTGGGCAGACCAGGGGCGGATCGGTTGTTTGATCCCGCTTGTACTGGGCGGGGGATTGAAGAAGCGAGAAGCTGGGGTTGGGGGGTTTAGGGTGTCTTCCGGGCGGGGGGAGGGACGGGGGGGGATGATTTCCTCGCTTTGGGGTTCAACGGGGCGAGACAGGGCTTCTAGGGTGGTTTCCGAGGCTTCTAGGGTGGGGGGTTGGGTGAGATCTTCGACATCCTCATCATTGTCCTCGGACCAAGCTGAGGCGAGGTTTTCGGTTTCTAGTTCTTCTAAGGGACTCAGATAACGGTCTAGGACGGCTTTGAATTGGCGGGTGTGCTGTTGTTGGCGGGTAAGGCGATCGCGCAGTTCCTGAGAATTTTCCGCCGCTTCCAGTAATACCGACCCTTGCACCTGATAGCGTTGTTGCGCCCGTTGATACTCCTGTTCTAAATGGACAATCTGACTCTGGGCGGCCTCCAGTTGGGCGGTGAGGGTTTCAATCAGGAAGTGTTGCCGTTGGGCGACTCGGTGGGAGGCTTCTAGTTCTTCAAAGAGTAGATTAACTTGGGCTTGGGCGGTTTGTAGATCCTCATTTTGGCTGGCCAAGAGGTGCGATTGCGGCTCAACGCCTCGCGATCGCGAACCCTCTTGCAACGAGACACGCCGTTTATACCCCTGTAACTCCTCCTGAGTTTGGGCTAAAGACTGTTCCAGCGTCGCCACCCGCTTTAATAAATCCCGATTTCGTTGGCGCAATTTCCGCGCCAAAGCAAACCAGTCCGCCTCCTGTAACGATTGCGCCCGATCCAGAACCATTTCCTCAGTTCCCGACAGTTGATCCAACACCCTAGACGCTTGAGACTCCGGCAAATCCCCCCCCGACTCCGGCAGGGGATCATCCCAAGGACTACCGCTATCCGGTAGAGCCTCATTAAGCGTTACTTCCTCGGTTGATAATTCGTCCCTTGCCCTTGCAAGAGCCTCCAGAACAGGATCATCCCCCGGCTCTCCTGTTGACGGGCTTTCCACTGACCCACCCAACGACTCAACCGCAGGAGGCGGAGGGGTTAACATCTCATCATCAAGGGGGGATTGATTCGGGGGGTCTACTGGAGTCATAACACTTTCAGATAGCAGGATTCACAGCGTCTTGAACCAAGACGATACAAAGGCCAGTCTTCATTCTACGGATTAGTGTACCTGACATCTTCGCAGACTTGAAATCTTTTGAGTCAGGACAGTGGTTCCGGGATGACCCCAGCCCAGATGCTAACTATAGTATGTAGAACTATAGTCTGTAAAACGCTATCTTTCTACCGTCCATACATCAAGTTTTGCCCAGCGTGAATAAGTTAATCCTCATACAGTTTGGGGAAAAGGTGAGAGCCAAACGATTAGAGCAAGGTTTGTCTCAAGAAGAATTAGCAGAAAAAGCCAATGTTCATAGAACCTATATTGGCATGGTTGAACGGGCTGAAAAAAATATTACTTTGTTGAATATAGCTAAAATAGCGAATGCTTTAAATATTAGCATTGCTCATTTATTCAGTCATAGTGAATTAGCAGAGGATTGGGCAGAAGAATTAATTAGGATTTGTCACAAATATAATATTGAAGTAACTAATCTTCCTGCAATCCTTCAAGATCCTAAAGTGCTACCAATGATTCGAGGAAAATCCTTTGAATTTTCAACTTTAGCCCAATTTTTAGATTTTTTAGCAGGCACACAATGGCAGGTCAATAAGCTCGTATTAAATCCTCAATTTGGACATCTCGATGAAGATATTACCATGACTCATCTCCCTACCAAAACCAAAATCACCATTGAATGTAAATTAGCGGCAAAGGGTAGATATAGAGTTGTTAGAGAAAATAATAAACGTTATTTTCAAATTGATGTAAAGTGCATGAGAAGCAGAACACTAGGAGAGAAAAAAGTTACAGTTTTAGCCCCAAAGCTTGGGGTTTCTGAAGACAGTCTAAAAATCCATAATGATCAGTATAGACAGACAGATTTTGACATTGTTGTAACATCTATTGCGAATGCTTTTTATGTGACCGATTCCAACACAGGTTTATATGAGTGGCAGCCTAAAACGAGTGCCACAGAGTTTTTTAACATCCTGTTCAGTGCCAATGAATTAAACATAGAACAAGCAGAAATTCAGCGCAATCTTGCCTTTCAACAAATTTATATAGCACGTTCCCAAGATATTACGACTTGCGCCAACAACGGCATTGTCTGCACTCGTAGAAAATGCCAAAATCCTTATAATTGTGGTTTTATTCCCAACTATCCCATCATTTCCTTTGATTTAGCCACTGGTAATGTTTTGCCGCCTTGGTTTAAGCTGTCAGACTGTTTGCCATTGCTCGAAAGTTTTCTCTAGCGTTTATAAAGGTAGACATAGCTGAACAAACTCGACGTTTTTTTCAGTTATTTTATGTGAATAATTTGTTATAAAAACCTCCTTGCCTTTGTATCGACTGCCTTTATTATTTTCAAGTCTAGATTTTGCTCGTGTTATCTTTTTTTGATCATCTGTCCTGCCAATGGTATAATTCCATTCTCTGTCATATATATTGTCCGTCCACTGATATAAACCCCGAATCTCAGGCACATTATCGTAGGTCAGTAAAAACCTTACCTGATCACTATATTTTTTTAAAGTTTGGCATAAACGGATATGATCTTCTTGACAAAAAAAGTGAGTATAAAAATTATCTTGTCTCGCGCTAAAATAAGGGGGATCGACAAATAAAAAGGTATTTTTAGGTAAATTTTCAAAAACTTTTTCAAAATCAAGATGAGTGAGTTTAACACCTTGTAACTTTTCAGAAGTTCTCAGGATATTTCTACCCCAATTCTCCGGTCGCATACTATATTTTTCCCCATATCCCCAGTAACAGCTTTCTGCTTTCATAATGCCTGAATAGGATGTTCTGTTGAGATAATACCAACGGGTAGCACGCTCTAAATCATTTTGTGCCGAATAGTCATGTTTATAAAAATAGTGACGCTCCTTCGTAGCCTTTTCTCCCTGTAACTTTTCGATTAACTCCTCTGGATAATCTCGAATCATCAGAAAACAATTGATTAATTCCTCGTCAATATCATTAAGCCAATTGTATTTAACCTTGTCTTTGGCAAAAAAGATCGAAGCTCCTCCAGCAAAAGGCTCTACATAATTTTCATGCTCTGGAATATGTTCTAGAATAAGTTTTCTAGCATAAAACTTTCCTCCGGGATAACGAAAGGGGGAGTGCATTCCAATGGTCATTAGTCGAGCCTTTTTAGGTGGACATTAGACTGAGCCTTAGACTATTCAAGAAATAAATAGCCGTTTTAGCTCAGACTATAGAGAACAAAAGAATTGAGGATTGCGAGCTTTAGCAGCTTTAAAGATTAATGCCACTTCGGTCGCCCAGCAATCCTTCAGACTACATCCGTTCTAAAACCGGAATTCCTAACAACGATAACCCTAACCGTAACGTTTCTGCCGTCAAATTACACAGCATTAAACGAGAAGTCCGCACCGGTTCTTCCGCTTTTAACACCGGACATTGTTCAAAGAATTGATTAAATTTTTGGCTCAATTCATAGAGATATTGACATAACCGATTTGGTAATAAATCCCGCTCAACTTCTTGCAAAATATCGCTCAGTTGCAGCAAATGTTTAGCCAAATTTAATTCCGCTTCAGCCTCTAAGAGAATCCCCCCCGGCGTGGGTTTATCAACCACCGCAACCACCGGAAGCGCCGGAGGTTGGGGTTCTCCTAAAACGATTTCTTTCGTTTCCTGAACATCCTGCCACAGTTTTTTCCGGTCTTTCTGGAACAACAAACGGTTATAAATAAACCAAAGCGTATAGAAAAAGCCCGTCAGTTGGAAAATAGAAGGGAGGAGAGGAATCGAATGGAGTTCCCGGTAAATCCGCACGGTGATATCAACGCCTAGAAAACCCACCAACAGGGCGAGAAATGCCCAAAGAAGCGGTTTCCAATTGAGTTGGGTCAGAGGTTTGCTTATCTTGCGCGCCCCACTCAACTGGCTAAAATCAATGTTCCCTTTGCGACTAATGCCTTGAATGCGAACGTAGGCATAGAGAAGATAAGGGGAAGTATTGCCTTGGAGGGCAAGCATTTTGTTGTAACTAAACACATAGTTACTGGTGCGGTTTTGGCTGAGGTCGGCATATTTCACCGCACTTAAACCAATCACCTGGGCGACATGATGCTTAAAGTCTTCGTCCTCGGGGCGGTTTTCCGTTTCTAGACGTTGGTCAAGGTCTTGATAGGCGCGGTCTACGGCTTCGTCGAGGAGGTCGCGCAGACGCACCGTTTCACCGGAACGGGTTTTGAGTTTTTTCCCGTCTTCTCCTTGGACTAAACCGAAGGGAACATGAACCACTTCCACCTGTTCCGGCAAGATTCCCGCTTTTTTGGCCACTTGGAAAACTTGGGTGAAGTGGTTGGCCTGTCCGGCATCGGTGACGTAAATAATCCGTTCGGCTTCGTCTTGGCGGATGCGGTACTGGAGGGCGGCTAGGTCGGTGGTGGCGTAGTTGTAGCCTCCGTCGGATTTCTGGACAATGAGGGGGAGGGGATTCCCTTCTTTGTTACTGAAACCGTCGAGAAAGACGCATTTTGCCCCCTGGTCTTCGGCGAGGATGCCAGAGGTTTCGAGGGTTTCTACAACGCCGGGGAGGAGGGGATTATAGAAGGATTCCCCCCGTTCTTGGAGTTTAATGTCGAGTGCGTCGTAAATGGCTTGAAATTCTTTGCGGGATTGGTTACAAAGCAGTTGCCAAGCGTGGCGGCTATCTTCTGCCCCCGCTTGGAGGTTTACCACCTCTTGGCGGGCGATTTCTCGGAAGTCTTCGTCTTCGTCAAACCGTTGTTTGGCTTGGCGGTAGAGGGTGACTAAATCCCCTAAATCAAGGGCGTTGGCGGTGGTGAGGGCTTCGGGATAGGCTTCCCGCAGGTAAGCAATCAGCATCCCGAATTGAGTTCCCCAGTCGCCGACATGGTTAAGACGGAGAACGTCGTGACCGCGAAATTCAAGGATGCGGGCGATGCTGTCGCCGATGATGGTAGACCGGAGATGCCCGACGTGCATTTCTTTGGCGATGTTGGGGCTAGAAAAGTCTACGATGACTTTCTGGGGGTGTTTGGCAGTTTCTACGCCTAGACGGGGGTCTTGTTGGAGGGTGGTGAGGTGTTGGGCGAGGTATTGGGGTTTGAGGGTGAGGTTAATAAACCCCGGGCCGGCTATTTCGGGGGGTTCACACATCTCTTGTAGTTGGAGATGGTTGATGAGGGTTTGGGCGATGTCCCGGGGTTTTTGTTGGAGGGGTTTGGCGAGGGTGAGGGCGACGTTACATTGATAGTCGCCGAATTTGGGGTTATTGGTGGGGGCAATGAGGGGGTCTTGT
Source organism: Spirulina subsalsa PCC 9445 (assembly GCF_000314005.1). NCBI lineage: Bacteria > Bacillati > Cyanobacteriota > Cyanophyceae > Spirulinales > Spirulinaceae > Spirulina > Spirulina subsalsa. Next base: position 1,643,423 of record NZ_JH980292.1, on the reverse strand, counting down.
GTGACCATTTCCTCACCAAAGGCGGCCACGAGGGCTTGTGTAAATTGGGTTTTGAGTTGTTCGAGGATGGAGGTCATGGTCTTGACGTTAGAAGCTTGGGGGGTTTATCTAGGTTAGGGGGCTGTTCGGGTGTGCTGCCTAGGTCAGTCTTCGCTAACGGTCAGCGTGACTCAGGAAGCGCACAACCAGCGACTTAAACGAGCGACTTGGAGAACTTCTAGGATACTCTATCTTACATCTGGATTCAGGGGAATGACCTTCGCCCGTTCCCGTGAGTTGGGCAGATACACCAGCAATACACCGGAATCAGTGATGAACCACACCAACACTATAGCCATGAGGCGCAATCTATTCTATGGGATTTTGGGGCTAATTTTTCTGGGGTCTGTGGGCTTGCTGTTTTTAACCACCCAATTGGGCGACTCTCCTCATCTGATTGTCAGTGATGGCAATGGATATTATTCTTGGGTGCGATCGCTTTTTATCGATGGCGATTTAGATTTTAGCAATGATTTCCCCTTACTCTATGACCCAGACCCCGCCCCAGAACTGATTATTACCCCCAAAGGATTGGTTCATAATAAGTACCCCATTGGTCTAGCTATTATAGAAATTCCGGGCTTCTTGCTTGGTCATTTTATCGCCGTCCTAACCCCCTTCCCCGCCGATGGAATTAGTTCCCCCTATCAGCTATCCGTCGCCATTTCTCTCACCGCCTTTGTTATTGGCAGTTTTGCTTTATTTTATCACAGTTTGCGACGTTTTGGGGTGAATGAATCCCTTGCGGCTACTGTCTCCATTGCCTTACTTTTAAGCACTAACTTAATTCACTATTACGCCAAACAATCTACAATGGCGCATGGGGCAGGGGTAGCCGTTTTAAATCTCCTACTCTGGTTAGGGACTCGTCAACCTATCCCCCAGATGCCATCGGAGGAAGGTCAACCTTTCCCTAGTGAACAGATAAAGCCATCTGAGAATAATCTCTCGCCAGAGTTATTGAAACTGGGCAAGGATAAAACCCGTTTTTTACAAGCAATCGTCTTAGGCTTACTTTCAGGATTACTCGTTTTAGTGCGCAATACCCATGTCGTTTTCTTGCCGTTTATCTTATTTTTTAACCTAAAACTACTGAAATCAAAGTTAAATTTTATCTGCGCTAGTCTCACTTTTTTAATGACCGTCTCTCTGCAAAAAATCGCGCTCTGGTTACTCTGGGGAGAATGGGTAATTTATCCTTATAAAAATGAAGAATTTAAACAAGGAATTGAGGGACTATTTTTAGTTCTCTGGGGCAATAGCTACGGTTTATTCCTGTACCATCCCCTTTACTTACTCCTAGTTACCATTAACATAATGGGTTTGGTTAAACTAAAACCATACCGAGGCTATTTTATAACAATCTTAATCGCCTTTTTTGCCTTAGTTGCCATCAATGGCAGTTGGGGCAATTTTGGCGACTCCTTTGGACACCGTGCCTTTATTGAAACTTTACCCTTATTGGGATTTGGTGCAGCCTTAACTTTCCAATCCTACTCCCCCTCGTTGACACAAGTTAAACAAGGATATGCCATCCTAGGATTATTAATTTTGCTCAATTTTTATCTATGGTTAGGGTATGTATTGCAGGCTTATCCTCATGATATGATGAGAAATCTAGCACAAGTTTATCTCTGGTTATTTTCTGTTAATTAACTAGGGCTTGCTGTTCACTTCGTGACGCTCCGCGAACGCAAAGCGTTGCGTAGCAATATAATTTTACTCCGCGTGAGAAACAGGGAACGAGGAATAGTTTGACTAAGCGGATATCGTTCGCGTAGCGTTGCGTAGCAAGCGAAGTCGAGATACACTGACCACAGGGAACAGGGGGAATCGGAAAAAGGCAAGCCTTTTTGATGATTTATTACTAAAACCTTGTAGTTTCTCGCTGTTAGAAGTCAAGGGAACAGGGAACGGGAAGGAACAGGGGAAATTCAGGTTTTTGCCCTCAAGTCTATTTAATTTGGTATAAACGGCTAAAAGTCCTACTAACAGTGATTAGATGGATATTCAGCAGACCCTAACTAGCTTAGGATTCTGGTACAAATAGTTTGCCCGCTAAATTATGAACAGTTGGGTTTTGCCTCTGCATATAATCCAACCATTCCCAATCAGCCCAGCCTCGAATAATGGTATAATTCACCCTTAAATAATTGAGCCAAGCGGGATGAAACAGAATAGCATCACATTCTTGAAACGTTATCCCATTAAATTTATACAAAGGCTTATAGGTTTCAAAATACAGGTCTGCAATTCTGGGCGTTTCTTGGACAACTTGATAATTAACATCAAATTGGCGTAACTTTTCAATTAAAAAGGGTCGAATCAGTCGAAACGGTACGTTTTTCTTTAAATCTGTAATAATTGGCTCCAGATCATTCTCCCGAATGGCTTGCCTTAACTGAGACTTATCCGACGTTGTAAAATTTGCAATCCGTTCAATCCTCCCCAATTTCAGAGCGTCTAATTTTCGCCCTATGGTATCCCGTATCCCCAAAGAAAGTGTAAAATAATGATGAGGATACCAAGCATTGACCAGCATTTCTACAAAAATATCCTCAAAGCTTAGGGGAGAGACACCCCTAAACTGCTCTCGTTTCAAAATATCTAGAATTGACAAAAAGAATAAATACTTGTAGGAATTGGTTGTACTCTTGAATATCTCAGACAGTGCTTCAACATTGACCTCATTGGATGGGGGTAGCTCTAGATCAATCATGCTAGACTTAACTCCTCTTGAATCTCCCAACTCCATTGTAATGGGTTGACGAATGCTGGAACCTTGCTATAGGGTAAGGTTGTCGTTAAAATGAACCGGGAGACTCTAGCCTGTTAACACCTAATCTTGACAAGTTAAGCCCTTGGTTTTCTCGTTAAGGTCGGGTAATAGGGAAAATGCGGTTGTATCCACAACTGACTACCCCATAAATGGTCTTGTCTAATTTGTTGTGAAAGATGGTGCGTCAGGATTTTAGGGATTCGTTTGTTACCGAAGTTATTCCTTCTGACGCACCCTACGCCTTAACTAAAAATCTTAACTAAAAATCTTGACTGAAAATATTATTTCTGCTCAAAAACTCTTGCTATATCCTAGATCATTATATCCTGAACCATGACCTTAACTAACAGTCAAGACCTCGAAAAAAATAAACCTGATTTTATTGGCATTTTGCAAAAAGTTGGTATAGTTTGGGGCTTAATTTTCCTGCTCAATCTCGTCATTGATTGGATTTGGATTAATTTAGACCATTCCCCTCCCGCTTGGGATCAAGCCCATCGTTTAACCGGGGCGTTAAATTATCTCAATGCGCTGCAAAATATGCAGATTTTTTCCTTAAAATGGTGGGATGATTTTTGGTCACTTACCTCTAAAGATCCCCCGCTTACTTATATTGTCACTGCTCCCTTTTTACAACTTTTTGGACGAGGAGAAGCCCAAGCAACCCTAGTTAATATCTTGTTTATTGCCTTGCTCTTGTTCTCAGTGTATCAACTGGGGAAACATTTATTTAGTCCCAGAGTTGGACTGTGGGCGGCCGCTTTCTGTGTGGTCATTCCCGGACTTTATAGAACAAGGGTTGATTATTTACTAGACTATCCCCTGACGGCTATTGTGTTAATTGGCTTTTATGCTTTAACTAGATGGTGTGATGCCCAAACGTTAAAAAAACAATGGGGATGGGGCTTGCTGTTTGGGGTGACATTAGGGGCAAATTTGCTCACCAAACAAAATGGGGTATTTTTCCTCTTTTTTCCGTTGCTTTGGATTGGGATTAAAATTCTATGGCGACGACGTTGGGGGCGACTCTTACAATTATTGGTGAGTTTTTTGGTTGCCATTGCCTTATTTTATCCTTGGTATCAAACGAACTGGATCTTTTTCATTGGGGCTTATACCGGGGCTTTTGCCCAAGGAGCAATTAATGAAGGAGATCCCCCTCTAGATACCTTAGAAGCTTGGACACACTACTTTTTTGAATTGCCCTTTGTCTTAACTTGGGTGTTTTTATTAGTCGGTGTTGCTGGGTTAATTTTGCGAGGCATTCGCTCAGTGAGAAGCCCACAAAAAGAAGCCTTTTCTCATCCCTTTACGTTGCGGGTTGCTCATCCCTTAATGTGGTTAGGATGGTATTGGGTCGGGTCTTATTTCTTGTGTTCTGCACTGGTGAATAAAGACTCACGCTATGTCATGCCCTATTATCCCGTATTGGCGATTATGTTAGCCTATGGTTTAGTGGCGTTTCAAAACCGTTGGCGGTGGATTCCTTGGACAACTTGGGGGCTAACGTTGCTGTTGATGATCTTGAATTTATTCCCCGTGGGAGGGGAAAGTTTTGCCCAATGGTTGAGTCCTAATGCCCGGTATCATCCCTATCGGGGGCCATTGTTCCCCAATGAAGAAATTATTGCCGAAATTACCCAAACAACCCCCTATCAAAAGGGCAATTTGGGGATGTTAATGGACACGCCAGCAATTAATCATAATACGATGAATTACTATGGGGCTGTGGCGGATTTTCAGGTCTATGCTCGTGAGGTGGGGAAACGACAACGGCATCTAGAACAAGATTTGCGATCGCTAGATTGGTTAATCGCCCAACAAAACCCCACCTATCCCCCCGACCATCCCCGTTTTCAAATCGTCCAACAACTCCAACAAGACCCCAACTTTCAGGTTCAACAACGCTGGACTCTCCCCGATAATAGCGTGATTGAACTCTATCATAAACTCCCCGCCCCCATTACCCTCACCCCCCTAGACTCCCCCCTAGACTCCCTCCGTCTTGATGAAGTCCTAGTCCCCCCCGTTGTCCCCCCCGGATATCCCGTCCCCATCACCTATCAATGGTCAGGAGACTGGCAAAGTCTCCAATCGGGATTAGTCCTAGTCACCTGGGCCGCCCTTGAAAACCCCAGCCAGCAATGGCTCCAAGACCGCGCCATTGGCAACGGGATGTTACACCCTTCCCCCCAGTGGGCTGACCAGAGTTTTCAAGTGCGGGAAACCTTAGCCATGTTCCCCCCAGAAGACTTACCCCCCGGAGATTATCGCCTCTCCGTCGCCTATTTAAACCCAGATACCGGAGAAGCCCATCCTATCCCCTTCCCCCCTGTCACCATTACCCTAGACCCCACCCGTCCTCCCCTCCCCGCCCCTGCGCTGGATTTCGTTACCCAACTGCGACACCTCGCCCGTGACCTCCCAGAGGGACGAGAAGCCCTCGACCCCATTTTTGACCAAATTGGTCAAATGAACCAATATGACCCCATACAGGACTACACAAGGCAAGCTGAGTTAACCTTAGCCTACCGCTTAAGCCAAAATCCTGACCGATTGGACTGGGCCTATGGCTTGACCCTCGCCCGTGCTTTACAGGAAGATGCAGTAGGTGCGATCGCCGCCCTAGAAAAAGTCGTCCAACTCGACCCCAACAACCCCTACGCCCACGCCTACCTCGCCGTCGTCCACCTCTACCGTTGGCAGCCCAGAGCCGCTCAACAAGCCCTCAATCAAGCCGCCGCCCTCAACCCCGATTTATGGGAGATCCAAGCCCTACAGGGCGCAGCAGCCGCCATGCAGGGACAATTCATCAAAGCTTGGCAGGTTTTTTCCGCCCTACAATAAAAATAATCCCTTTGAGAACATCAAGATGAAACAAGCGCTCTCCCTCCTAACCTTGGGTTCCCTCCTCTGGCTGCTTCCCCTGCGTCCTAGTTACGCCCTCCCCGGAGAACGCACCGAAGCCGTCGCCGCTTGGATTGCGGCTAATCCCGCCCTCCGTCCTATCCTCAGCGATGGACTCACCGTTCAACGCACCGATACCGCCGCCCAGCGCTTCCTCTTCCGCGCCTCCGTCTTCCCCCCCGGCCGCCTCACCGCCCTAGGCAATCCCGGCATCATTCGCAGTCAATCCTTCTTCATTTATGACCAAATCAATGGCGTTTCTATCGAACGATTAGAACAGAGTTTGCGTGACATTTACGGCGTGAATATTTACCGGGATTATGACCGGGCTGACACCGTGCTATATTACCCCACCAGCGAAGCCCTAGAGATGTCCCGCCGCCTCAACTTACCGGGCGTTTATGCCAAACAAGGAGAACTGCGCGTGGGGGTGCGTTATGCCTACTGGGTCGAGCTTAATAGAGATCAAGAGGGCAATTCCCACAGTGGGAAAATGACCATCTTTTTAAAAGCCGATCTCGATAAACTGACTTTAGAATTGCAAAGTTGGCAATAATCAGATGAAGTATATACCTAAAGCTCTATTTATCTCCCACGGTGGCGGGCCTCTACCGTTGCTTGGGGAATCAAATCATCAGGAAATGGTTTCATGTCTGGAAAGCCTTGCTGCGATTATCCCCCAACCCGACGCGCTTATAGTAGTCAGCGCCCATTGGGAAGAACGAACTCCTACTGTTACTAGCGGACTAAATCCCCCCTTGATCTACGACTACTATGGGTTTCCCGCAGAATCCTACGAAATTCAATATCCCTGCGTTGGTGAGCCGTCTTTAGCGGGCGAAATTCAGAAGAGGCTAAACAATTCAGGGATTGAGGCAAACCTAGATCCAACGAGAGGGTTTGATCATGGTGTTTTTGTACCACTCAAAATTATGTATCCAGAGGCAAACATTCCCTGCGTTCAGATGTCTCTCGTCAATACCCTAGATTCGTCCCATCACATCAAAATTGGGCGTGCGCTTAAGGGGCTGAGTCAAGAAAATGTCTTATTAATTGGCTCAGGGTTTTCGTTTCATAATTTAAACGCATTTTTTTCACCCGATACCCCTGAGTCTTGTCAACTCAATCACTCTTTTGAGCAATGGTTAATGGACGTTTGTTCAAACCGTGAGTATACGGAGGAGCAAAGAAGCCAGATGCTAATTGAATGGAGTGTCGTTCAGGGTGCAAGGTATTGCCATCCTAGAGAAGAACATCTTTTGCCTCTCCATGTCTGTTATGGGGTGGCTCAAAGTCCCAGTTCAGAACAGTTCACTCTCACGATCCTCAAGAAAAGGTCGAGTATGTATGTCTGGTGAAATGAACTTAGTGCTATCTGTAGGTTGGGTGCAGCGATCGCGAAACCCAACAATCACCCCCAAACTACTACAACTTCCCGGTTTCTAGATTTTTAGCGGGGGGTGTTGAGTTACACTTCGTTCCACCCAACCTACGAAATACAAACTCAAGAAAATGCTATACTGTTTCCATCCCTTGCGATGAGAACTATTGCACCATGACCATCGCCAAATCATCTCCCCCAAAAATTCCCCCCCTCCCCGACCATACCCAACTCCCGGACTCTGACGATACCTTTGTGAAAAACTTTCAGGAGCATCCCCAAAGTATCCTCCTCACTGATTCGATTAAACCCACCCTAGAACAACTCCATCCCGATGGACAGTATGCCATCGGTCAGGATTGTGGCATTTACTGGCGTTTAACAGACCCCCCCCAGAGGGGAGCGGAATGTCCCGATTGGTTTTATGTCGCTAATGTTCCTCCTAGTCTCGATGGACAATTTAGGCGTTCTTATGTGTTGTGGCAAGAGTTTATTCCTCCCCTGATTGCCATTGAATTTGTCTCTGGGGATGGGTCAGAAGAGCGGGATAGAACCCCTTTGTCTCCCGACAGTCAAGCGCTCCAAAAACCGGGGAAATTCTGGGTTTATGAACAGGTGATTCGACCGGGTTTTTATGCGATCTACGAAGTGCAGAGAGCTAGTGTTGAGGTGTACCGCTTCATGGTGAATCGTTATGAGTTAATGGAGGCAAATGAGCGGGGACATTATCCTATAGAGCCAATGGGGGTAGAGTTGGGGATATGGCAAGGGCGATATGGCAATGTGGAGTTGCCTTGGTTGCGCTGGTGGGATAGTGAGGGGAATTTGTTGCTCACGGGGGAGGAACGGGCGGCACGGGCAGAATTAGAATTGCAGGTAGAACGGCAAGTGGTCGAAACGGAGCGTCAGCAAGCAGCAATTGAACGGCAAAGGGCAGAAGTTGAACGCCAACGAGCCGAACAAGCAGAGTTAGATTTAGAGCAAGAACGCCAACGAGCGGAACGACTAGCGGAATTGTTGCGCTCCCAAGGTATTAACCCAGATGAGTTGTGAGGGGATTAGAACAATTATTCCCATCTGAGTGTTATAATCCTACTTGTACTCTGGGATGAGAACTATTGCACCATGACCATCGCCAAATCATCTCCCCCAAAAATTCCCCCCCTCCCCGACCATACCCAACTCCCGGACTCTGACGATACCTTTGTGAAAAACTTTCAGGAGCATCCCCAAAGTATCCTCCTCACTGATTCGATTAAACCCACCCTAGAACAACTCCATCCCGATGGACAGTATGCCATCGGTCAGGATTGTGGCATTTACTGGCGACTTACAGACCCCCCCCAGAGGGGAGCGGAATGTCCCGATTGGTTCTATGTCGCTAATGTTCCTCCTAGTCTCGATGGACAATTTAGGCGTTCTTATGTGTTGTGGCAAGAGTTTATTCCTCCCCTGATTGCCATTGAATTTGTCTCTGGGGATGGGTCAGAAGAGCGAGATAGAACCCCTTTGTCTCCCGACAGTCAAGCGCTCCAAAAACCGGGGAAATTCTGGGTTTATGAACAGGTGATTCGACCGGGTTTTTATGCGATCTACGAAGTGCAGAGAGCTAGTGTTGAGGTGTACCGCTTCATGGTGAATCGTTATGAGTTAATGGAGGCAAATGAGCGGGGACATTATCCTATAGAGCCAATGGGGGTAGAGTTGGGGATATGGCACGGACGCTATGGCAATGTGGAGTTGCCTTGGTTGCGCTGGTGGGATAGTGAGGGGAATTTGTTGCTCACGGGGGAGGAACGGGCTGTTATTGAACGACAACGGGCAGAACAAGCGGAGTTGGCGTTACAAGAAGAACGGCAACGAGCGGAACGACTGGCGGAGTTACTCCGTTCCCAAGGGATTAACCCTGATGAGTTCTGACCGCATAGAGCGTGAGCTTTCCTGCGTGGATTTTACTATCTGATGCAGCCTACCGCTATACTTTTTTCAGTGACCGACTGTTAAGGCAGAATCTATGATGTTGAACCGTTTAACTGTAATCTTTGTCAGTTTAACCGTCCTGACTTTTCTGGGCGGTTGTGAGATGATTAACTCGATTAATCCTTTTGCCTCGGAGGAGGAAACTTGGGTGGAGGAAGAAACCCCACCTACAGAGGAAGCTCCTGCGGTGCCGACTTCTCCTACGCCTTTCCGAGATGCGGTGAATAAGGCAATGGCGGCGGCTAACGCGGTGCAAACGGCTCAAACTCAGGCGGAGTGGCAAGAGGTGGCGCAAACTTGGCAGGAGGCGATCGCACTTATGCAGCAAGTCTCGGCCGATGATCCTAACTATGCCACGGCTCAAGAGAAGGTCACGGAATATCAAGGCTATCTAGAATATGCTCAAACCAATGCCACCAACGCCCCACAGTAGAATGAAGAGGTCATGAATAATTCTCAATTTTTCCCCCTTAACCCTAGGAATCAAAAAAATTTTTTGATATACTTGTAAATTGTGCGCCAAGTGCGCTATAGTTGAAAGAAGCAACGCGGGATAGAGCAGTCTGGTAGCTCGTCGGGCTCATAACCCGAAGGTCGGTGGTTCAAATCCGCCTCCCGCCACCAAATAGGATACAAAAGCCAGTGAAAACCCTAGATTCTCCAGAATCTGGGGTTTTTAATGGTTTGCAGGGTGATTGTTAGGTTTTGGGTATAATTAAATGCTAACAATGACCCACTGAGAGTTAATACGGAAATATTAAATAGAAGGAACAGGAGGTTGATTTACCATGTCTACAGAAGTCATTGATAAGCCATCTTTAGGGGAAAAGTCTTCGACTGCCCGTAAACACGCCCCCCGCTATCGTGTTTTACTGCACAATGATGATTTCAACAGCATGGAATATGTGGTGCAAACTTTGATGAGTACGGTAGCCGGACTCACTCAACCTCAAGCGGTTAGTATTATGATGGAAGCCCATACGAATGGTTTAGCTTTGGTCATTACTTGTGCTTTAGAACACGCGGAGTTCTATTGTGAAACGCTTAAAAATCATGGCTTAACCAGTACGATTGAGCCGGATGAGTAGGTTTGTTCGGCAATTGGCAATCTTGACAAGTTAAGACTCAAAGTGAGAAGTCAAGGGAACAGGGAACAGAGGGGAGTCAGAAAAAGGCAAGCCTTTTTGATTCTTTGTCCCTAAAACCTTGCACTTTCTCGCTTCCAAGTCGATAAAAGCCATATTACAGCGCTTAGAGGGATATTCAGCAGATCCTAGGTAGTAGACATCTCCTAAAACCCCCTTTTCGGAATGGCAGCATAGGCGTTTCAGTCTAATTAGGGGAGATGTCTAATCGTTAATAGGGAATGGGAAAACCGAGGTTGTTTGAGGTTAGAGTTTCAATACCTCATAGGCATTATAGCTCATTTCAAGTTCCGCCGTGAAGGATGAGAAGGTGGTGCAAGCGAGGGTGGTTTCAATACCTCATAGGCATTATAGCTCATTTCAAGACGGGCGAGACTCAATCGCCGCCGGCCTCCAAGGTTTCAATACCTCATAGGCATTATAGCTCATTTCAAGGTGAAGTCCCCGAGGACTTCACCGGGATCATTGAGTTTCAATACCTCATAGGCATTATAGCTCATTTCAAGCTCTCCCGTTCCCTTGCCCGTGCCATCTCAAGCCGTAAATCGTTTCAATACCTCATAGGCATTATAGCTCATTTCAAGTGTATGGCGCGACTCCAAGCAACTCACTAAAATAGCTCAGTTTCAATACCTCATAGGCATTATAGCTCATTTCAAGTTAGCCGTAATGCTGCATGAATACAGCATTCTAGTTTCAATACCTCATAGGCATTATAGCTCATTTCAAGGAACACCTCTCCGAAGAGGAAATTGAGCGGTGGTTAGAATTTGACGTTTCAATACCTCATAGGCATTATAGCTCATTTCAAGTAACCAAATTGTGACCAAAGCCGAGGCTTACGGGCGTTTCAATACCTCATAGGCATTATAGCTCATTTCAAGAAGTGTTCCGCCCACGGGTCTGGAACGCTTACGGGAGGCTCGTTTCAATACCTCATAGGCATTATAGCTCATTTCAAGTCAATAAGAATCTCAAAAATATCATGCAAATCACCAGTTTCAATACCTCATAGGCATTATAGCTCATTTCAAGTCACATTCTCGCGGAAGCTTTTCCCTACTCTTTCGTTTCAATACCTCATAGGCATTATAGCTCATTTCAAGAGTGGTTACGGTAAATCCGAAAAATTTTCAAGTTTCAATACCTCATAGGCATTATAGCTCATTTCAAGTGGAAGTTAGCCTAGGGGATAGAGTCAATGGCTACGTTTCAATACCTCATAGGCATTATAGCTCATTTCAAGTGGGGCAGTATACCGCCACCGGGTATACGATAAAGGGTTTCAATACCTCATAGGCATTATAGCTCATTTCAAGCCAATACAGAGCGGCAGTCGCTCCGTATCTGTGCGTTTCAATACCTCATAGGCATTATAGCTCATTTCAAGATTTACCTGATACTTCACCCACCCACCCCCTAACAGTTTCAATACCTCATAGGCATTATAGCTCATTTCAAGAAGGCTGTCGGGGTCGTAGTATTCGTCACGATACAGGGTTTCAATACCTCATAGGCATTATAGCTCATTTCAAGTAGATAGGGTTGAAATTGACTCCTTAAACGTTTTTGTTTCAATACCTCATAGGCATTATAGCTCATTTCAAGCCCGCTCCTCATAGCGGTGGTTAACCTCGCTGATGTTTCAATACCTCATAGGCATTATAGCTCATTTCAAGCTAAGCTTTTTAGACTTAGGAGGAAGCCAAATAATTGTTTCAATACCTCATAGGCATTATAGCTCATTTCAAGGCTTTCGCTGCATCCATGCCATCCCTCAGTGTGTTTCAATACCTCATAGGCATTATAGCTCATTTCAAGTTAGTTTTACTTCTTCTAAAAAATCAGTTACTTCTGTTTCAATACCTCATAGGCATTATAGCTCATTTCAAGCAGACCATGAGCTACGATTCCTCACCAATTCTGTGTTTCAATACCTCATAGGCATTATAGCTCATTTCAAGTTACGGCGGCACAGGCACAGATACAGCTTTCGGAGGTTTCAATACCTCATAGGCATTATAGCTCATTTCAAGAATTCGGGAGTGTTCCCCCTCCTCCACGAGTTGCCGGTTTCAATACCTCATAGGCATTATAGCTCATTTCAAGGCTGCTTCTTTTGCTTTTGAAATGTCAATATTGCCAGTTTCAATACCTCATAGGCATTATAGCTCATTTCAAGTCGCAGCCTTACCTTCCTTACCCATCCCCTTGGTCAGATGCTTGTTTCAATACCTCATAGGCATTATAGCTCATTTCAAGTTCGCGCTTCCCCATCCTATGTCGGTTGCGATGTTGTGTTTCAATACCTCATAGGCATTATAGCTCATTTCAAGCGCGAGCAGCGAGAAAGGTTGGCCAATTTATTGTTAGGTTTCAATACCTCATAGGCATTATAGCTCATTTCAAGAGCGGCACTCTGAAGCCGTGACCCCGTGGGACTTTCCTGCCCGACCTGCGCGACACCCACCCCAAAACTATAACACAGCCTCCGGGAAAAGACAAGAAAAGGCTGAAACCCTTGCCCTGTAAGGTGCGCGACAGTCTCCGAATGACAAAGCCATTCAAACCCAGACCCTCTTTGAGTTTCAGCCATTTTCCCGAATGCCGTCAAAAAAACACCCACCCCGTCGCGCAAATCACAGCAATCAATCCCTACCCCCTCACCTGCCGCAGGGGGATTTCCAGACAAAACCTTGTCCCCTCTCCCAGTCGAGAATCACAGGTAATAGTGCCTTGGTGGCGTTCCACAATGATAGAATAACTAATCGACATCCCTAAACCCGTCCCTTTACCGATGGGTTTCGTGGTAAAAAAGGGATCAAACAGTTTCCCCCGTACCTCCTCAGACATTCCGGGGCCGTTGTCGGCAATCTCAATCCTCACCCGATCTTCCCCTACTACGGCCGTGGTAATAGTGATTTGGGGGGAGGAATTGGGGGGGCGGTTTTCCTGCTCTTCTAGGGCATCTAAGGCATTGCTAATTAAGTTGACAAAGACTTGGTTCAATTGCCCCGGATAACAGTCTACGAGGGGCAAATCCCCATAGTGTTTGACCAGTTCAACTGGGGATGAGTCCCCTTTTCCTTTAAACCGATTGTACAGGATGAGTAAGGTACTCTCTAACCCAGTGTGAATATCGACGGCCTTTTGTTCGGACTCGTCGAGACGGGAAAAGGTGCGCAAGGAAAGGACAATTTCTCGGATGCGTTCGGTTCCAATGCGCATGGAGGTTAAGACTTTGGGTAAGTCCTCTTGTAAAAAGTCTAGGTCTATGTCCTCAATGTACTGTTCTAAATCCGGATGGGGGTGGGGATAAACCTGTTGATATTGTTCGACGAATCCTAGAAGGTCTTGGCTATATTGGTCAAGGTGGGAGAGGTTGCCGTGGATGAAGTTGACGGGATTGTTGATCTCATGGGCTACTCCGGCCACTAACTGCCCAAGTCCGGCCATTTTCTCGTTTTGGATGAGATGGGTTTGGGTTCTGGTGAGTTCTGCTAGGGTGCTTTCGAGTTCTTGATTTTTCAGTTGAAGGGCTTGGGTGCGTTCAAAAACGTTGGTTTCTAGGGTGTGGTTGTAGTCGGAGAGGGTTTGGTAGGATTGTTGCAGTTGGTCGATCATGTGGTTGAACCCTTGGGCTAATTGCCCAAGTTCGTTGTCCGTCAGGATGGGGGTTTGACAGGTGAGGTCGCCTGTACTGACTCGACGGGCGGTTTGGGCGATCGCACGAATGGGACGAATAATCTGCCGCCCTAACAAGACCATCCCCCCCGCCATCAGCGCGGAGAGGGTGATTCCAAGACCTAAGAGCAGTATGGCTAGGGAACGGGCCGGGGCGAAGGCTTCCCATTGGGACTGTTCCACTAACAGGGCTAAACCTTTACCCGGTAGGGCGGCATAAACCCCAATAACGGGCTGTTGGCGATAGTTGAGATATAATCCCTGGCCCCGTTGTCCTTTTAAGGCCTGTTGGATGCCGTAACTGTCGATGGAGTCCAGATCCTCTAGCTTCCCCCCAGCTTGAGCGGAAACTAGGACATTTTTAGCGGCTAAACTGCTGCCAATATCACTGACTAAGTAGGTTTCTCCCGTTGCTCCGAGGCTGACTTGTTGCCGGATAATCTGATCCATGCGGTCTAAGTTGAGGTGGGTGGCAAACAAACCCAGAGTTTGCCCTTGAGCGTTTTTGCTGGGTGTTGCTAGGGTCATTTGGGGGTTTCCTGTGCTGGCCGATCGATAAAAGTTGGACAGGAGGGGGGTGTTTTCGTCGCGGGTGATCTCGCTGTATTGGGAGAGTGGTTGGAATTGTCCAATAATTTGGCGATCGCTTGCTCCTAACACCCGTCCTCCCCGAGAGAGCAAAAAGACCTCCTCTAAGCCATCTTGGTACTCCACAAAACGCTCTAAATTCTCCTGTAAGGCCTGTTGGGCGACAACATAACGGGGATCCTGACTGGGGGTGGTTAAGAGAATTTGAGCGTTTTCCTCCACCGAGGGAAGATGGGAAAAGGCCAGTAAATCTTGACCTTGATCCGTCAGCCAACGGCCTAATTCTCGCTCTTTCAACGATGCCGTAATATTGAGTTGAGCAAAAACCGACGCTTTGAGGGCTTCTTTCGCCTGGACAAAGGCTAAATACCCCATCAAGGACACCATTGTTAGAGAAACGATGAGGAAAGAACCCACCAGTTGGACGAGTAGACGCTTACGCCAAAGATTTTGAACAGCCCCAAAGAGGGGGAGGGTTTTGGGGAATCTGGGAAAAAGGTGCGATCGCCTCAAGAATCGTCTCATAAGGGAGGTGGTCTGTTGTCTACTTTACTTGTATTGTAGAATTGCCCTACAACAAGCAGGTCTAACTATCTCCCCATTCCCGGAAAATCTCCTCAATCCGGGCGAGAGTCTCCTCCACAGCCACCGTCGCCGATACCCCATCCACGGCTACCCGTCTTAACGCTCTCCCCCACAAATTCTCCGCAAAAATCTGAGAATAAGGAGGCGATGTAATATACTCCAATGGCCGCACCTCTTTAAACTGTTCAGCCGCCACCGCAATATGAGGATTCGTCGATTCAGACCAAAACGGTTCTTCTAACAACGGCTTCATCACCGGAAAATAACGCCCCCCCGAATCTTGTAAATACAGACTCAAGTTTTCCGGTGTACTTAAATAACGCAAAAAATCCTTAGCCGCCTCGGGATGAGGAGAATCCGTAAAGGTTAAAACCTGTTTGACGGAAATTAACGTCTTTGCTACCTCCCCATCTGGTTCATTGGGTAAGGGATGGGTGACAATAGTTTGCGCCACTTCCGGATCCGTTTGTTGAGAACTCGGAATCGAAAGAGTCGGGTTGAACACCATCAATAACTGACGATTTAAAAAGGCTGTATTGTTATCCGGTACTCCCCAATTCACGGCATCGGGATGAATATAACCCTCTTGATAAAACCCCACAATCCATTCAATTAATCTCACTAAATTCTGCCGTAATTCTGGATCACTGACCCGAGGATTTCCCTCACTATCTAATAAGCTCACATCATAGGCTTCTAGAAAGTGTTCAAACTCATAAAAGGTGTCATTACTCATCGGAGAAACGGTCAAACCTACCCCATAGATATTCTCGTAACCCTTCGCACGTAAATTATCCTGGGCTTGTTGCCAAAATGCCCAAAAATCCTCCCAATTCTTAGGAATATCCTCTGGGGTAAATCCTGCCTCTTCTAATAAATCTCCCCAGTAATGAAGGTGAACCGTTTGCTGTTGCAAGGGAACGCCATAATAACTCCGTTCCCCAGTCGTTTTATTGAGCAAATAAGCGGACTTCACCGCGCTTTCTGTATAGAGGTTTTCCACGGGCTGAATTACCTCACTGAGATCGGGAACTTTCCCCTCCCAAGCTACTCGGGGATTCACCGCAAATTCTGCACGACGGTTATACGCAATGTCCGGCGGAGTCCCTTCGGCTAACGCATTTAATACTCTTTGCAAGTTTTCATCATCGTCGTAAAATGTTAACTCTACAGGTTGATTAATCTGCCGTTCCCACTGACGAACAACCCGGGATAAGGCCTCATCTTCGGCCGGATAAAAGCCCTTTGTCCACCAGATGGTAATGGGTTGAGTCGTCCCGGAGTCTGTCACAGCAGGGGGGGGAGATTGTGGCCAACAATTCACCAGTCCTAAACTCAAGCAAAATAGTAGGATCAGCAACAACTGTTTCGTTTTCATCAGCACTTTCAGGTAGTGTGGCATTTATTGGAAATAGATCCCCAAAAATCGACGAAAAAATCAGGGTTAGGGCTTGACTATTGACCTTGACAGAGGTATTATTAGATAATGGGAGTGGTGACGTTTTTTGATGAAAGCCACCACTCCCATTATGAAGCAAACTTAATTAAAATTATTCTCCCAACAACCGCGCACTTTGTCCAGAAAAAGTTACAGTTCTTAATTATTTTTTTTTCAAGAAAAAAGACGCAAAAATCCTGCCATTAATTCTCCCATTGATTCAACGTTAACCCCCCCGAACGTTCGTAACCTTGTGACATCCTCCCGACACTGACATTTGCTACGCAACGCTTTGCGTACAGTGCGGGGCTTACCGACGATTAGCTAACAACTCTATAATTAAATCAAAACGGAAGTCATTCACCCAAGCCTCAAGGGTTTGGAGAAGGGGTTGCTCCGAGGGGGGAAGCTGTGCGCACAACTCATAAACAGACTTGGGATCGGCTTCTAAAGCAGAACGATAAAGGGATTTTGTCCAATCTTCTGGGAGTCTCTTGATGTGGGAAAATAACTCCTCAGTTGTCCAAGTTTGGGTCAGAGATTGCGCCCCAGAAGCGGGAGAGGTTTCTGCATAAATATATTCCGCCCCCAGATATTGAGCCATTTTATTAAAAATAATCTGCTCTGGGAAAGGTTTGCGGACAAAATCATCACAACCGATCTCTAAAATCATAGAGCGTTGTTCTTCAAAGGCGCTGGCGGTGAGGGCAATAATCACCGTTTTCTGGCCTTGCAGGGTTGCCTTAATTTTCTGGGTCGCGCGATAGCCATCTAACACAGGCATCCGCATATCCATCCAAATCAGATGAGGTTGCCAGGTTTGCCAGAGGTCGATGGCTTCTTGACCATTGGCGGCAGTTTCCACGTCAAAACCCACGGGTTCCAATAATTTTAGGAGAAGTTGGCGATTTTCCCAACGGTCATCGACCACTAATATCCGATAGGCGGGTTGACCGGGGGCGAGGTGAATCACTTTGTTGGGATTATGATTCTCTAGGATGGGGCTAAAGGAGACGGCTTGGAGGGGGAGGGTAAAGGAGAAGGTTGAGCCTTGATTGACTTGGCTTTGGACGGTAATTTTTCCCCCCATTAACTGAACAAAGCTTTGACTGATGGAGAGGCCTAAACCAGTTCCGGTTTGGGATTGTCGTCCGCTTTCGGTTTGTTCAAAGGCTTTAAATAAATACTGGAGTTCCTGTTCTGCAATGCCTAATCCGGTATCGGTGACACTGAAGGTAATGGGAACGGTTTGTTCTGCTTCCCCTTGGTAGGAGGGGGGAACGGTGACGGTTAAACGGATGGTGCCTTGGGGGGTGAATTTAAGGGCATTACTCAGGAGATTAATTAAGACTTGGCGCAGTCGGCCTTCATCACCGAGAACATAAATGGGGACATGGGGGGAGAGTTCACAGGTGAGGGTGAGGTTTTGACTGCGCGCTTTTAGGGAGAGCATTTCCTCTAAGTTGGCGATGAGATTGTGTAGGTCAAAGTGGGTTTCTTGTAAGAGCATCCGTCCGGCTTCAATTTTGGAGAGGTCGAGGATGTCGTTGATTAAGTTGAGGAGGTGTTCTCCACTGTGGTTAATGATGGCGAGACTTTCGCGGTGTTCAGGTTTTAGGTTGTCGTCGCGACTGACGACTTGACTAAAACCGAGGATGGCGTTAAGGGGGGTGCGGAGTTCGTGGCTCATGCTGGCGAGGAACTGGCTTTTAGCGCGGTTGGCGGCTTCGGCTTGTTCTTTGGCTTTTTGTAGGGCGAGTTCGGCTTGTTTGCGATCGCTAATATCCCGAATCATCATCAAAACTTCATTCTCCCCACAGATCACAATGCGCACCTCTTCGTATTGGATTTGATCCCCAAAGTCCAGCTTTTGTTCATAGATTTGGGGTTCTCCTGTGGCGATCGCCTGCTGGAGCCGCTTAATCTGTTGGTCGGCTAAGTCCGGGGGCATAAAAACCCTAATCGACTGACCCACTTGGCTCTCATCGGCTAAATTCCGCACGTGACTTGACCCGGCCGACCCTAAATAAATCCCCTCCCCATTTAAACGAATGATTAAATCCGGGATAGCGGCCAACATAGCGCGATTGTGGGTTTCACTTTCGAGTAGTGCTGCCTCCGCCCGTTTGCGGTCGTTAATATCCTCCGTCATGCAGAAGGTATAACGCACCGTGCGATCCGGTTCTCGGATAGCACAGAGGGTCATCCTCGCCCAAACCACCTCCCCATCCTTGCGGACATAGCGTTTTTCCATGGAGAAGTTTTCCCGCACCCCGGCAAACACTTCCTCCACTAAACTCACATCAGCGTTGACATCTTCGGAGTAGGTGTAATCGGTAAAGTGCAGATGCTTCAGTTCCTCGGCACTGTAGCCTAATAATTTTTGCAGCGCCGGGTTACTTTCCACAATCACCCCATCTAACCCCGTTAAACCAATCCCCATCCCCGCATTTTCAAAAATGGCTCGAAAGCGCTCCTCTCGTTCCAGTAATTCCTGTTCGGCTTTTTGCCGTTGGGTAATATCTGTCACCATGGAGGCAAACCCCACCAATTCCCCCTGATCATTCACCAGAACGGTGTTATGCCACTCACAGACAATAATTTCACCCGTCTTGGTGATATTTTCATTAATCGAGTAAGTCCCTCCTTGATGAACGGCTAGATTGCCAATGGTGTGATCAACCTCGGAACGGGCTTGGGTGGGGACTAATAAATCAATGCCCTGTTTGCCGATCACCTCAGCCGCACTATAGCCAAAAATCCCTTCTGCGGCGGGGTTCCAGGCGATAATTTCCCAGTTTTTGCTCCACTCAATCACCCCGAGGGGACTTTGTTGGACTAAAAAGGTCAGACGTTCTTGGGAAGCGCGCAATGCTTGGGTGATCTGTTTCCGTTGGGTAATTTCCCTTTGCAGTTGTTGATTTTCGGCCTGTTCCGCCTTGAAGCGGGAAACCTGAGCAATGGCCATCCCCACTGTTAGGGCAAGGGATTCCACCAGTTCGATTTCTTCTGGAGTCCAAGGTCGTTGGTCAACGCATTGATGAATGGCAATCAACCCATTGGCTACCCCCCGGAATGCCGTTCGCACCAGTAACAAGGACTGGATCTGCAATTGGGCGGCCAGGGCTTGATAGTCCCCCAGTTGGGCATCCTCCGCCGGATTGACTGACGTAATCGCCTGCTCCTGACTCAGGACAAACTCAGCATAACTATTTTTCCAGACGGGAATTTCCAACGCCGGATCGATTTCATAGGGGGTAATAGTATAAAGACCTTGAATCATCAAGGTTCCCACTGTGCGCGCTTCCTCGTCGGTTTTCGGCTGGTATAAATGCACGATGACACGACTCACACCCAAAAGGCGGCCAATTTCTTGGGCTGTGGTGTTTAAAATCTCCTCTAAACTCAACAGACTTTGAATCTCTTGGTTGATTTTTTTCCCCAAGAGGGTGTAGTGCAGTTGTTGCTCATAATGGCGTAACAGTGCTTCCTGTTGGTGGGCTAAGGTCTGTTGTTGTTGACCATAGCGGAAAATTAACCCCAATCCGGTGGTAGATCCGAACAAGACCCCCCACAACAGGAGACTGAGCAGGGGAGGAGTCCCCATGTTCCCGTAGAATAGTGCCATGAGCGTGACGGCGCTGGCAATGGCGAAGCATTGCATGAAACCGAAGAGTTGTAGCGTCCTGTTGAAGGACAGGAAAGCTATCGGACCGGGGAGAAGTTGAAAGGTCATCGAAAACTTTAGGTTAGCAACCCCGTCTTTTCCTCTCGCTTGGAGCAAGGCGGATAGACGGCTTTATAGGGGCGTGGCCGTTGTTTCAGGGCAATTATTCCACGAACTGACCCACTTGTTGTTCAC
This sequence comes from Spirulina subsalsa PCC 9445, assembly GCF_000314005.1. NCBI lineage: Bacteria > Bacillati > Cyanobacteriota > Cyanophyceae > Spirulinales > Spirulinaceae > Spirulina > Spirulina subsalsa. The sequence continues at coordinate 1,623,035 of NZ_JH980292.1, read as the reverse complement.
TTCGTGACGCTTCGCGAACGTGAAACGTTGCGTAGCAAACGGGCAAGGGATCACCTTATTTTATCCAAAACGGCTAGTATTTGGCGCTGTCTTCAGTATTACTACTGAGGATACCTCAAGGGCGGGGAAAATCTTTTGGGAAACCAATCATCCCGATGAATAGTCTTGAGGTTTGGTAGGATCAAAGGCATTCTATTTTCGCTTAATGCACGATGGGATAATGATCACAAGAGAACGTTTCCGCCCAAGGCACGGGGAGGTACTCAACCCTTGCCCCTTTCGCTTCACCGTCAACCGTTGGCGTGGTTTTCGTCCCAGTCCCCTCCAGACTGGGCTGGCCTCTAGAATTACTAAAACCTGTCTAGGAGCGATCGCCCTTTTGACCCTCGCCGCCACTCCAGGAGCCGCGGCCGAGCAGTTGGTGCTGAAAATGGGCTGGTTGGAAACGACCGTTTCCATCGAAGAGTTAAGCCAATTTGTCCGCACCGGAGAAGTGAGTCCCTCCCTCGAAAGGTTAACCCCGCTCCTCACCCCCCAAGTCCGGGAGTTACTGGGGCAGCATTTGGCGGTCAATCCTGACATTGCTGATAGTTTCCTGAACAAATTTCTCCAATCCCAAGATGGCCGACGGTTATTAGAAGACCTACAGAAAGCCCTCCCCGGTAGCAGTGGGGCGGAGATTAAGGCCGCTTTGTATTTGACCCTACGACAGGCGGAAGATATTAGTATCCTAGGGTTTTTGCAGACTTACCCCTACGAAACCCTAACCATTGATGCGATCGCCGCAACCTCCATCGCCTTACAATTAAATGCCTCCAGAATCCAAAGTCAACTCCTCGGCCCGGCTCTCGCCAAGCATCTCCAGTCTACCTCCGGAAATCTCGCCTCCTTTGCCCCTCCCTTTGATCCCACCCTCCCCGGCCCCGAACAAGTGCGCCAGCGTTCCCTACGCCTCCACGATCGCCAACGTCGCCGTCGCATCCCCGTAGATTTGTACTATTCCTCCCGCACCCGTGGCCCGGTGGTAGTGCTATCTCATGGCTTTGCCGCCGATCGTCGTTTTCTCAGTTACCTTGCCCACCATTTAGCCTCCTACGGCTTTAGTGTCGTCGCACTAGAGCATCCCGGCAGTAATATTGACAACCTCGCCCAAATTGGCTTAGAACTCCAACCGACGGATGTTCTTCCGGCCGCCGAATTTCGAGATCGTCCGGCTGACGTGAGTTTTGTATTAGATGAATTAGAGCGCCTCCGTGAAACCTGGGGCTATTTAGGCGATAAATTCAACACCCAAGAAGTGGTCATGATTGGTCACTCCTTGGGGGGCTATACCGCCTTGGCCTTGGCCGGGGGAGAATTAGACTTAAAAGCCCTGCGGTCTTACTGTCAACGGCGGAAACCCTTGGGACGAGCGCCCGCCGACTGGTTACAATGTGCTGGGGGGGCGCTTCCCCACAGTAAATTACGGTTGCGGGATAGTCGGGTGGTTAAGGCGATCGCACTCAACCCCGTCGTCGGTCATTTATTCGGCGAAAAAGGCTTAGAACAAGTCGAAACCCCCACCTTCATCCTCAGTCACACCGAAGATGCCATTACCCCCGCCCTAGACCATCAACTGCGACCCTTCCAACAATTAACCACAGAAAAATACCTCCTCACCATCTCCGGAGCCACCCACATGAGCGCCACCAACTTAGCCCACAGTAAAAGCACCATCGCCCAAAGCACTTGGGTCCGAGAAGTCATGGGCGACGAAGCAGAACCCGTCCGGGAAGCCATGAAAGGGATTACTCTAGCCCTCGTCAATCAACACACCCCCCAAAGCCCCGCCTACCGTCACTTTTTAACCCCCACCTATGTAGAATCCCTCTCCACCGGGGCCTTAGAATTCCGTCTCACCCAAGACATTCCCCGACCTCTGGGCACCTGGCTAGAAATGATAGACCGAGGGAATCAGCAATTAGTCTATTATCCTGAAGCCAACCCTTCCCCTTCCCTCTTAGCGCGTGTTCAGAACGGATGGGATAATCTCTGGGGAATGATTCGCCGCCCGGATTCTTGTCTAGGTCAGTTGAATCGGATTTTTACCAGTTTACTCAGTAATGATCCCGCCTAGACCCTGAACCTAGACACTCCCCCCTCTCCTATACCTCGTAATCTTGACAAGTTAAGACTCCAAGTTATACCAAATTAAACAGACTTGAAGGCCAACCGAAAAAACATAGGCAAGAGGGAATAAAGATGCCGAAAAAACAAGCTCAACCCAAAACCCAGGAAACCCTAGAACAAAAGCTCTGGAAGTCTGCCGACAAACTGCGCAAAAACATGGACGCGGCAGAGTACAAGCACATTGTTTTAGGCTTAATTTTCCTCAAATACATCTCGGATGCCTTTGAAGTGCTGCATCAGAAACTCATATTAGGGGAGGGAGACTATCAAGGCGCAGACCCGGAAGACAAAGACGAGTATCTCGCCGAGAATGTGTTTTTTGTGCCATTAGAGGCCCGTTGGTCTTCTCTTCAAGCGAAGGGAAAACAGCCGGATATCGGCAAGTTAGTTGATGAGGCAATGACCGCCATTGAACGGGAAAACCCCCACCTGAAAGGGATTTTACCCAAAGTCTACGCCCAGCAGAAACTGGATAAAAGTTCCTTGGGGGGATTAATCGACCTCATCGGTAGTGCTAAATTAGTCAGCGACAACAAAGCCACCCCCGAACAACTGAACCTAGACCTAGACCAAAACGCGCAAAAACTCAGCCAAGGGGACATATTAGGCCAGGTTTATGAATATTTTCTGGGAGAATTTGCCCTCGCAGAAGGGAAGAAAGGGGGACAGTTTTACACCCCAGAAAGTATTGTGAAATTATTGGTGGAGATGGTCGAACCTTACGAGGGGCGGGTGTTTGACCCTTGCTGTGGGTCTGGGGGAATGTTCGTCTGGAGTGAAAAATTTGTCCAGCACCATCAAGGACGAATGGATAATATCTCCATTTACGGCCAGGAGAGCAACGAGACAACTTGGCGACTGTGCAAGATGAATTTAGCCATTCGGGGGATTGATACCTCTCAGATTAAATGGAATGGGGAGGGGTCTTTTCTCAATGATGCTCACCCGGATTTAAAGGCTGATTTTATCTTAGCGAATCCGCCTTTTAATGATAGTGATTGGAGTGGGGAACTGTTGCGGAAAGATGGACGCTGGCAGTATGGAGTTCCCCCAGAAGGAAATGCTAATTTTGCTTGGGTACAGCATTTTATTTATCATTTGGCACCGACAGGCAGCGCGGGGTTTGTTTTGTCCAATGGGTCCTTATCTTCTAATACGGGAGGAGAGGGGGAAATTCGCCGCGCTATTGTGGAGGCGGATTTAGTCGATTGTATTGTTATGTTACCCACCCAGTTATTTTTTAATACGGGGATTCCGGCCTGTTTGTGGTTGCTGAGTCGTCACAAAAACGGCAATAAAAACCGGGAACGTCGGGGAGAGGTTTTATTTATCGATGCCTCGGAGTTGGGGTATATGGTGAATCGCCGCAATCGGGCGTTTTCCGATGAAGATATCGCCAAGGTTGCCGAGACTTATCATCAATGGAAACGGAAGGGGGGCAAATATCACGATATTAAGGGATTTTGTAAGTCGGCAAAGTTGGCAGAGATTGAAAAGCACAATTTTGTTTTAACTCCGGGGCGTTATGTGGGGATTCCTGATGAGGAGGATGATGGGATTCCGTTTGAGGAGAAGATGGCGGAGTTAACCCAAGAGTTAGGGGAACAAATGCGGGAGGGGGCAATTTTGGATGAGGAAATTAAGCGGCAGTTGGCAAAGGTGGGGTTTAAAATTGAGGAGGGGGATTAATGCCTGCTAAGGATATTTACCATGATGCGGTGAGAAATGCTTTAATTAAGGAAGGGTGGACTATTACTGATGATCCTTTGATTTTGTCGATTGGCAAAAGAGATTTATTTGTAGATTTAGGGGCAGAAAAGTTAATTACGGCGGAGAAAGATCATCAAAAAATTGCTGTAGAAATTAAAAGTTTTATCGGTAAATCGCGGATTGACGATCTGGAAAAGGCACTGGGGCAGTATATTCTTTATGATGAGATTATGATGGACAAGCAAGAGAATAGAATGCTCTATCTGGCGATTAAAAAATCAGCTTATGAAGATATTTTTGAGGAACCTATTGGGCGGTTACTTTTGCGGCGAAATATTGTTAAGTTGTTGGTGTTTGACGAAAAAAGAGAGGTGATTTTGGAATGGATACAATAGCTCAATATTATTCAATTATTTATCCAATTTTAAAGGAATATGCAGACCTTCCCTATCGTTTCGGGGAAGTTCAACGTCGTTTGATTGTGAGTGATGATAAAACTCACTATTTTTTTATGACTTGGGGATGGGAACGAGGAACTAGGATTCATGGTTGTATTGTTCATTTGGAGATTGTGGGGGATAAAGTTTGGATTCATCAGGACGGTTTAGAGGATGGGATAGCGGATGATTTATTGCGAGCAGGAATTCCCCCGGAGAAAATTGTTTTGGGGTTTCATCCTCCAGAGGTGCGACCTCATACGGGGTTTGCGGTGGGTTGAATTTATGAGTTTTTGCTGCTAAAAAAGAGGAGGTTTTACAATGGATTCTTTGGGCAATATTGGGGGGATTCTTGAAAAAATACTCTTAGAATATACAAAGATTCCTTATGCTTACGGGGATTTACAATGTCGTTTAATTGTTAGCCAAGATGGGCATAATTTTTTACTGATTACTCAGGGATGGCATGATGATGTACAAGTTCATGGCTGTCTAGTTCATTTGGAGATTGTGGGGGATAAAATCTGGATTCATCGAGACGGTTTAGAGGATGGGATAGCGGATGATTTATTGCGAGCAGGAATTCCCCCAGAGAAAATTGTTTTGGGGTTTCATCCTCCAGAGGTGCGACCTCATACGGGGTTTGCGGTGGGTTGAATTTATGAGTTTTTGCTGCACAACAGGAGGTTGTGGAGTCATGGATTCCCTAAATTATTATCAAATAATCAAAGAAATTTTAGAAGAGTATGCAAAATTACCTTATGCTCACGGCAATTTACAGCGAAAGCTAGTTATTGCAGAAGACCATCAGAATTATTTGTTATTGACGGTGGGAGATGTGAATGGAAAGCGGGTTCATGCTTGTATTGTTCATTTGGAGATTGTGGGGGATAAAGTTTGGATTCATGAGGACGGTTTAGAGGATGGGATAGCGGATGATTTATTACGAGCAGGAATTCCCCCGGAGAAAATTGTTTTGGGGTTTCATCCTCCAGAGGTACGACCTTATACGGGGTTTGCGGTGGGTTGATTGGTGGTAGAATGGAGAAGATAGTCGTTAGTTTTTACAAAGTTGTTTAAGGAAGTTTTCTATGTTGGTCAAAGGAATTAAACGAGGAAAAACAATAGAATTATTAGAGGAAATTGATGTTCCTGATGAAAGAGAGGTTCTCTTAGAGATTAAAGAAGTCCCAAGTTTTTGGACGGTTTATCAAAATTATCGAGCAAGGATGGCACAGGAGGGGATTGTTTTTGAAGATGAGATGTTCGAGAATTTGCGCGATCGCTCTGTGGGACGAGAGGTAGATTTATGAGCTTAAGGTTCAAGAGGCAGAAACCGGGTTTCAAGGTGGAGTTTATAAAACCTTGTGCTTGACATAAAATCATTATTTCGGAACACCGGGTTGGTGGTGGGGTAAGTTGAAAAACAAGGTTTTTTGTAGGTTGGATGCAGTGATAGCAAAACCCGACAATCCCCCAACTGTAGCCAAATTAAGAGAGAGTAAGCACTTTATTACTACCAATGACCAACGAACCACCATTCACAAATCAGATCCCATAGTTTGCTGTAAACGTCGTAACCGTTTTTGTCGATTTTCCTGCTCTAACTGCATCGTAATATTTTCTAATTCCAACGTTGCTGCTTCGATGGATAAACGACTACGACGCAAATTCACTAACAACTTCTGAGTAACTTCAGGATTAGGAAAAGAACATTGATCTGTCATGGTAAATTCCACTCTCTTTTGACTTCTTGAATACTTCGCTCCATCGCGGGCAGTTCTATCTGGATGCGCTCAATTGACTGATGGATTAAGTTTAACATATCAGCCGAGATGCTTGGTTGAGACTCAGCGATGCGTAACTGAAAATTAGACAAGCGAGAAAACCAAGGTGCAGCCCGTTCTGATACATTTTTGAGTTCATCTAACAACGAGATCGTCTCATTTGTTTCTCCAAATCGTTCAAACAACGTTAATTCTGTTAATGTGGCTGCATCAATAATCTCTAATAACTGGCGTTTCAAAGTCCAGATAGTTTCTGCAAGCTCATGGGGAAATTGTGCCATATTCGCTGTTTTTGCCTCACTCCTTACCAATTTTAACTCTTAACCGTGAAAAGCAAAACCCAACACTTTAATTTCCTTCAGTTAACCCACAGCCAAAAGTTCATCAAGCTTATTTTTCAACGTTGGGGACATCATTAATGGATTGTAGACCTCTCCCGCGTAAGGTTGCCAAATATAATTAGCACTGAAAGCGCGAAATCCTGATAAACTCCCTAACTCTTGTTCAAAAGACTTTGCTAAAACTAACCCTGGGATAGATAAACTAGATAATTCCTCCATCAGTTCACTGTAAGTCCTGAACTCATCGACTTCTACACCAACCAACGCATAACGAAAAGTTGTAGCAAGCTGTAAAGACTGATAGAGTAGAATTCCTAACTCTGTCATTAAATAGGCACTTTCAGGACTATCTATCCCCACTTCACTAAGATGATTGAACGAAATCCGACACCACCAGTTTTCCTCTATATCTTGAAATATATCGGTGCAACATTTGCATTGATGACCATTAGAAAGCAAGTATGATATTCCCTCAAAATATCCCGCAAATTGATGAACATTGCTCTCATCCGAACCACATTCTGCTGACAAACTAAATATCCATGACATCTTGCATAGTCTCCTAATTTTTTTAGATATCTAATGCCATACCACGATAGTAAAGTTTTGCCATATTTCATTTTTTGTTCTGGTTTACGGGTAGATTTTTTGGTTGCAGAGTTATCAAACTTAGATTATTGTATCAGAAGCTAGACCTATTAGTAGTTATCTGTAGGTTGGGTGCAGCGACAGCGAAACCCAACAATCCCCCAAACCCAGAAGCTGGACATTAGAAACGCAAATCCAGCTAATCAGCCTTAAAATTCCTCAAACCCCTAAACTCGAAACACAATGAAAGCCATTGAAACTACAGCCACAATTAACGAAAGTGGAGAATTGACCCTTGATTACTCCCTAGGCATTACCAAACCTCAGCGAGTCCGCCTCATTGTCTTAATGCTAGAAGAAGACGAAGAAGACCCCAGCGAAACACCTACTGAAATCGCCATAGAAGGCATTAAACAAGGACTACAGGAAGCCTTCACGGGACAAACTCTCCCCCTCTCAGAAATGTGGGAGGGTATTGATGCAGAGTGAACCATCACCCATCCAAATCGCCTTAACTCCTCGCTTTAAACGCGACCTCCGAGAACTGGTCAAACGCTATCGGTCAATCCGCACGGATATCCAACCTTTAATCGAGCAACTACAAGCGGGTCAAACTCCCGGAGATAGAATATCAGGGCTTCAATATCAAGTCTTCAAAGTTCGTCTCAAAAACAGCAATATTCAAAAAGGAAAAAGTGGCGGCTATCGAGTCATTTATTATCTCAAGAACGAACAAAACATCATCCTAGCAACCATTTATTCTAAGTCTGATTTATCAGATATTAGTAATCGAGTTATTGAAGAAATAATTTATCAATACGAGTAACAAAATTACATTATACGAAAACCCCCGGTTTTTGCTTAAGGTTCAAGAGGCAGAAACCGGGTTTCAGAAAGGTTATAGTCGCCGTCCTAATTGATGCCAGAAACCCGGTTTCAAGGTGGAGTTTAGAAACCGGGTTTTTGCTAGGGTTTACTGGGAAAACTAGACAATCAACGCAACCCGGTTTCTGGTTAAGGTAAGCGGTTGAAGATGCGATCGAAGACCTGTTCTCCATCTATCACTTGTCCCTGTTCAATTTGAGTGACACCGATCGCGATTTCCTGACGCAGTTCAGTTAGGTATTGCTGGCGTTGATCTAGGAGTTCTAGGGCGGCTAAGATGACCTCATGGGCGGATTGATAATGTCCTGAGTTGAGTTGATCCGCAATCCGTTGTTCTATTTCTGGGGTGAGTGATAGGTTCATGGCACCAGTAGGAGCGTTATGGACTACCTTGATTATAGTCGCGCAGGAGTAGGGTGGGCATTGCCCACCCTACAATTACTGTGGGATAATCAGGGTTTGAGGGTTTAGAGGGTTGGGTTCTTTTTTGTAAGGTGGAGTTTGAGTTATGAGTGAGTGGAAGGAGACAAAAATCAGTGATATTGCAGATTTCAATGTAAATTCAATAAATAAAGACTTTAAGTTTAATTTCATTGAATATATAGATACCTCATCTGTTGAGAAAGGAAGATTGTTAAATACTCAAAAACTTAAACTAAAAGAAGCCCCAAGTAGAGCTAAAAGAAGAGTACAAAAAAACGACATTTTAATTTCATCAGTTCGACCAAATCTAGAACATTACTACTTCATAAAAAAATGTAGTAAAAATACTATTGTATCAACAGGATTTGTTGTTATCACCCCTAAAGAAATAACTGACCCTTATTTCTTATATTGCTTACTTACTAGCCAAAAATACACTCAATATTTAACTTCAATAGCCAATAGTCATACATCAACTTATCCTTCATTTAATCCCGATATAATCAGCGATTCAATATTGCCTATTCCCGGCATTCAAGAACAAAAACGAATAGCTGCCGTTTTATCCTGTCTAGATGATAAAATCGAAAACCTCAGAAAACAAAACGAAACCCTAGAAAAAATCGCGCAGACGCTGTTTAAGCATTGGTTTATTGACTTTGAGTTTCCCAACGAGAACGGCCAACCCTATCGCTCCTCCGGTGGGGCGATGCAGCCTTCCGAGTTAGGCGCAATCCCCGCAGGTTGGCGCGTCGGTAAGTTGGGGGATGTTGTGGATGTATTTACAGGATTTCCATTTAAAAGTGATTTATATAGTTTTGATTCTGGAATTAGAGTTGTAAGAGGAGAAAATGTTTCTTTAGGTTTTTTAAGATGGGATACAGAAAAAAGGTGGAATCATGATATAGATTCTTATGACAATTATTTTTTACAAAAAAATGACTATATAATTGGTATGGATGGTTCTAGAGTTGGAAAAAACAGGACTATTATTTTTGAGTCTAGCTTACCTCTGCTTTTGGCGCAAAGAGTGGCTGGATTGAGAGCTAAAAAAAGTACCTTTTATCAAGGCTATATAAATATATTACTAATGAATAAAAAGTTTGAAAAATACGTTGATTTCATAAAAACTGGCACATCAATTCCACACATTAGTGGTAAACAAATAAAAGATTTTGAATGTCTTGTTCCTTGTCATGATTCTCTTAAAAAATTTCAAATTTTTTAAGATATTTGGTCAAATAAAAAGAGTAATATTCAAGAACAAATCCAAACCCTAACCAAAACCCGCGACACCCTCCTCCCTGAACTGATGAGTGGAAAACTCCGAGTCCCCGAATGATATTTTTAGATTGCATCAGAGAAAATATAGTCATTTCAATTGTGCTTGAGACAAAACATCAGGGGCGCAAGCATTGCGCCCCTACAGCAAATCAAAATATATCGTAGGGGCGCAATGCTTGCGCCCCTAAAGAATTGTATTAATCTTAGTTGAAATGACTATAAGTTAGGGTTTTTCGGACTCAATTTAAGCCCTAATCTACCGGACAAAGCTTTTGGGCGTAGGCAATACGCCCCTACAATTTGGGGGGTTCGGGAATGAATCCCAACGCTGACCGGACAAACATTTTCATCTCGTTTATAGTGAAAGTAAGCCTTTCCACCCAATAAAGCGCAACTACGAACCTAGTTTTTCTAAAGCGATGTCATACCTTAGCGAAGACTCTATAGAACAAAATGCCCTCGAACATCTAACCACCTTGGGTTATGAATACCGCAACGGCTACGATATCCAACCCAATGGCCCCCACTCGGAACGGGAAAATTTGAATCAAGTTGTCCTGATAGACCGACTGAAAAAGGCCATCCACCGTTTAAACCCCCACATCCCCGCCGATAGCCAACAACAAGCCCTAACACAACTCCTCAACATCGCTACCCCCGACCTCCTCAACAATAACCAAACCTGCCACCAATACCTCACCGAAGGCATCACCGTAGAATTCCAACAAGAGGGAGAAACTAGAGGCGAACCCCTGCAAGTCATCGACTGGAAACAGCCAGAAAATAACGAATTTCTCGCCGTTAACCAATTCACCGTCAGGGAAAATAACCACACACGCCGCCCCGATATCGTCCTATTTATTAACGGCCTGCCCCTGGTGGTGATTGAACTCAAAAACGCCGCCGACCCCCAAGCTACCGTTAAAAGTGCCTTTAACCAACTGCAAACCTATAAACAAGAAATCCCCAACCTCTTCACCTATAACGCCCTCTTGATCGTCTCCGACGGCCTCACCGCCCGCCTGGGGTCCCTCTCCACCGACTATAACCGCTTTCTCCCTTGGAAAGACCCCGACCCCCCCAACTCCCCAGAAAACGAACTAGAAACCCTGATTAAACGAGTTCTCAACCCCGCCACCCTCTTAGACCTGATCCGCCACTTTACGGTTTTTGAACAAACCAAAACTATCAACCCAGAAACCGAAATTGTCCGGGTGCAAACGATAAAAAAAATAGCCGCCTATCACCAATATTACGCCGTTAATAAAGCCCTGGATTCCGTCCACCGGGCTGCCTCTGACCCCAAAAATCGCAAGGGCGGCGTTCTCTGGCATACCCAAGGAAGCGGAAAATCCCTGTCGATGGTCTTTTTAGCGGGAAAATTAGTCCTGAGTCTCGATAACCCCACCTTGGTTATTCTCACCGATCGCAACGACCTAGACGACCAACTGTTTGATACCTTCGCCGGATGCCGCCAACTCCTGCGCCAAGACCCCCAACAGGCCAACAACCGCGCCCAAGTGCGAGAACTCCTGAATGTGGGGTCGGGGGGGATTGTCTTTACCACGGTTCAGAAATTCGCCCCGGAAGACAACGAAACCCTCTATCCTCAAATTAGCAACCGTTCTAATATTGTTGTCCTTGCGGATGAAGCCCACCGCAGCCAATACGGTTTTAAAGCCCGACAAGTCACTCTCAAAGATGCAGCAGGAAACGAAATCGGCAAACAGACTAAATACGGCTTTGCTAAATATATCCGCGATGCCCTGCCTAATGCTACTTTTGTCGGCTTTACGGGAACTCCCATTGAACAAGGGGATAAAAACACTCCGGCTATCTTCGGCGACTATATCGACATCTACGATATCGCCCGTGCGGTGGAAGATGGGGCCACGGTTCCCATTTACTATGAAAGCCGCCTGGTGAAAGTAGATTTAGACGCAACGGGCCGCCAACTCCTCGATGAACTGGAGGAAGACCTAGCCTTTGAAGACCTAGACCAGACCCAAAAAGCCAAGGCGAAACAGACTCAACTGGATGCCATTGTAGGTTCTACCCAACGCCTCGCCATCATTGCCCAAGATATTGTCACCCACTTTGAGCAACGGCAAACCGCCAACCGAGGAAAAGGGATGATTGTTACCATGAGTCGGGCTATAGCGGCTAATCTCTATGAACAGATCGTCAAACTCCGTCCCCAGTGGCATGATGACGCGCTCAAAGGGGGAAAAATTAAAGTCGTGATGACCGCTTCTGCTGCCGATGAAGCCTCCCTCGTCCGCCACCATACCACCAAAACCCAACGGCAAATTCTGGCTCAACGGCTGAAAGACCCGGAGGACGGCCTAGAGTTGGTGATTGTCTGCGATATGTGGCTAACGGGGTTTGATGCGCCCTGCCTCCATACCCTGTATATTGACAAACCCCTCAAAGGTCATAATCTTATGCAGGCGATCGCACGGATTAACCGAGTTTACTTTGAGAAAACCGGGGGCTTGATTGTAGACTATCTCGGTTTAGCGGCCTATTTGAAAGAAGCCCTGGCCTTTTACTCCCAAAGTGGCGGCAAAGGTAGCCTCACCCTCGACCAAGACCAAGCCTTAGCGGTGTTTCTGGCTAAACTGGAGGTGGTCGAGCAGATTATGGCAGATTGTGACTACCAAAGTTATTACACCGCCGACACGAGAGCAAAACTAAACCTGCTGAAAACCGCCACCAACTACGTCGCCCACCCCTCCCGTAAAAGCCGCTTTCAAGATGCCGTCCTCGCCCTGTCTAAAGCCTATTCTCTCGCGGTTCCCCATCCTGAAGCCTTGAGTCGGGCGGAGGCGGTGTCCTTTTTCCAAGCTATCCAAGGGAGTCTGAAAAAACTGGAATCTCGCAACGGCGGATTGAGCAATGGGGAGATCGAGATGGCCATTCGTCAGGTAGTGGATCAAGCGTTAGTCTCCGATGCGGTGGTGAACATCCTAGACGAAGCCGGGATCAAAAACTCCCATGTTTCGATTACTTCCGATGAATTCATGGCCGAAGTGCGGGGGATGGAACATCAGAACCTAGCGGTAGAAATCTTGACGCGGTTATTAAAGGACGAGATCCGGGCGAAAAGTCGCACCCAATTAGTCCAGAGTCGTCACCTCTGGGCGATGCTGGAGGAAGCCCTACGCCGCTATCAGAACCAAGCGATCGGCGTTGCAGAGGTACTTGAGGAGTTACTGGCGATCGCCAAAGAAACCCAGGCCGCCCAACAACGGGGGGAAGAATTGGGACTGGAACCCTACGAACTCGCCTTTTATGAGGCCTTAGCCCAAAATAACAGCGCCAGGGAGGTGATGGGAAAAGATAAACTCCGAGAACTGGCGATTGTCTTAGTGCAGAGAATCCGCCAAAATGCCAGTATTGACTGGAATCTCAAAAGCAGTGTGCAGGCGAGAATGAAAGTTATGGTTAAACGTCTCTTGCGACATTATGGTTATCCCCCAGATATGCAGGCGCTGGCCGTTGAATTAGTTTTAGAACAGGCGGCCCTGTTGGCGGAGTTGGAGGGGAACAGGGAATAGGCAATCTTGACAAGTTAAGGCTCAATTGAGCTTGAATTAGGGTCTGCTGAATATCTCTCTAAGCAGTGTTACTAGGACTTTTAGCCGTTTATACCAAATTAAATAGGGTCTGCTGAATAACACGCCTATGCTAGGCTCAACAAGGGAACAGGGAACTCTTAACAGGGAACAGATCATCTAAAACTGGCACGATTGCCTATTCCCGACTCCCGACTCCCGACTCCCGATTCCCGATTCCCGACTCCCGATTCCCGACTCCCGACTCCCGACTCCCGACTCCCGACTCCCGACTCCCGACTCCCGACTCCCGACTCCCGATTCCGATTCCCGACTCCCGACTCCCGACTCCCGACTCCCGATTCCCCAACTCTCGGACTTATTCAGCAAGCCCGAACTAATACAAATCATATTTCAACAGCGTACAAGGTAAAGAACCATTATAAACCGGAAAACGACGGGAGGCTTTTAACCCAACTTTTTTAGTTAACTCTTTATTGCCCGACAAAATATAAGCCGTCCAACCTGTAAAACGCTGTTTAAATAAATCGCCTAATAATTTATAAAAACTGCCCAATTCTTCCACTTCTCCTAAGCGTTTTCCATAGGGGGGATTACAAATCAAAATCCCCGGTTCTGTGGGGGGATAAATGTCCTCCATCTCTTGCACTTGAAACTGGATAGAGTCGCCTAAACCACAGTATTGGGCATTGGTGCGCGCTTGTTGTATGATCTCACCATTGCGATCGCCTCCCCACAAGGGCGCTGGAAATTTATCCCGTTGCTGTTCTAAAGCCTCCTGACGCAATCTTTGCCAAAGGTCCGCGTTAAAATCAGACCACCGTTCAAAGGCAAATTCTCCCCGCACTAACCCCGGAGCAATGTTTAAACTTTGGAGGCCGGCCTCTAATAAAATAGTCCCAGAGCCACATAATGGGTCATAGAGGGGCGTTTCGGGGGTCCATTGGGCTAATCGTAACAAAGCACTCGCTAACGTCTCTTTGAGGGGTGCAGCCCCCATTGCGGGACGATAACCGCGACGGTGTAGACTACTGCCAGAACTATCTAAACTCAGGATGGCGCGGTCTCGGTGAATGTGCAAGTTTAACATCAAGTCCGCTTCTTGGGAGTCCACACTAGAACGCCGTCCCATTTGCTCCCGTTGTTGGTCTACTATGGCATTTTTCACCTGTAAGGCCGTGAAGTGGGTATGATTTAACTGGGCATTCGTTCCCGTACAGTGAACCGATAGGGTTTGGTCTGGGGTGAGATAGTCCCGCCAGTCGATTTTCTGCACTTCTCGATACAATTGATCCCCATTCCGACAGGGAAAGTTTCTCACCGGGACAAACACCCGAAACAGTAAGCGACTCCACAGGTTGACGCGATAGAGTAATTCTTGATTCCCTTGAAAATAAACCCCTGTAAAATCGGGTTGAACCTCTTCGGCGCCCAATTCGGTTAATTCTTGGGCGGCTATTTCTTCTAGGCCTCGGGCAACGGTAGCAAAATATTGGGTCATCAGTAATCCCTAACTCTCCACGGCCATTTTTTCTAACTTGCGAGAAAAACCCGAGGACTTCTTATCCAACAGGGGGATAAACTTACGGATGGCGCTGGGGTAATAGGGGGTAGGGTTGGCATTCACAGAGGGTAATGTGGGGCGTTCTGGCTTGCCTTTTTCCGGTTTAGGGGACTCCAGAGGTTCGGGGGCGGTTTCAGCCGTTGTGGGGGCAGCTAGGGGCCTTTCCTGCGGCGTTTCGTCGGGAGGGGTTAAATCAGGAGGAGAGAGAGTTTCAGGCTCTCGGGACTTGGAGATGCGATCGCCTTCCCCGGAAAAATCCTCCCCAAACCACTCATCTGACAACACAATAGGCAACACCGTTAAAGGCGCGATGGGTGTACTATCTAACTCCAACTCCTCCCCCTCCCACTCCAACAACTCGGAGAGGTGTTGTTCCTGTTCTCTCGTCACCGCTAACTGACTCTCTAAAGTCCTCTCCTCCTGCACCTTATCCTCCTCATCATCAAGATATTCCAGATACTCAGGAATTGGTTCCGCCTCCAGCGCAAAATAATCCGGAAACCTGCGACAAATTAACCGCTCAAAATCCGCCGTAAAACGGGGGAATGGCTGTTCTCGTCGCAACCACAAGCGCAGGATTTGTTCAACCGACACCCCCTTATAGCGTCCCTGATACAAAGCCTCAATCACCGCCGAACGAATCCAACTTGCCTCATAAACCTCTAACCATTGCAAGACCAACTCAGCCGCCGTGACCCCCTTGGTATCAAAACCATAGTAGGACATCAACACCACCGCTTGAACAACGGCTGACTTTTGGGAGAAACCTGAAGCTGAAAAATCGGAAGATGTCATCGAAACAATCAGGAGGGATAAAGGAAGAAAAAGCCGATCTAGAAGCTCTTAGCACCGAGCCATGACACCGTAATATTACCGAAAAGGGCGAGAATCAGTGCAAGATAGTAGGAGCAGAGAGAGAAGTTGTACAGTTTCTTCCCCAATATCATAGCCAAACCTGTGCGCCCTCCTCTTAATCTGGTCTGAGTTTTTTCCCGAGGGAGACAAACTCCTCCCCACCAACCCAGTGCCAGTCTTCAATCCTCGTCCATTTCCATTCTTTATATTTAGGGTATGTCTCCGTCAAATCCATCCATCTACGTCCTCCAACAAAAAGCCGCCTCACTCTTGCTTTATCAAGGCGTTCTACGGCATCCCATTGGGGAAGCCTTTCTCTCCCTACTTGATGCACTACAAACCGCTAATCCCATCCTTTGTCTCCAAGCTTACAGCCATTGGTTTCATCAACTTGCCACCACTCACCAAAGTTGGCAAGATTATCTGGTTAATTCCATCTTGTGGGATGACAACCCCTTTAGCCAGCAGGTTCAACGGACTTCTGTCGAAGACTTACCCCCCGTCTTAGTTCAAGCCGTGACTCACGACTTACAAGCCCTGCAAGCTCTTTATCAATGTACAGGAGAGCAATTAAGTTATTGGGTGCAGAATCTCTCGAAAAGTATTGTTGCCCCGGTGCCTTGGAATCTAGACATTCCCTTGATTTGTCCGGGCGCTTTTCTCCATCAACAAACTCGCTGGGAGGAAGGGGTGATTAAGTTGGCGGTGTACTATCAACAGTATGGTTGTGGCCTTTTTGCCCGTTATCGGGCGTTACGCTGGCAAGATGGGGAATTTATCGGGATTCCTAACCCGGATCCGGTGCAAATTGAGGAAATTATTGGTTATGAAAGCCAAAAACGAGCTTTAATCCGCAATACAGAGTTTTTGTTAGCCAGTCATCCCGCCCTTCATGTGTTGCTCTATGGCAGTCGCGGCACGGGGAAATCCTCTTTGGTGAAAGGGCTGCTCAATCAGTTTGGAGAGTGTGGGTTACGCTTGGTAGAGTTGGAAAAGTCTCATCTCAATGCGTTGCCCGAAATTGTGGAGCGTCTGCGGGGGGTGCCGCAAAAGTTTATTATTTTTGTTGATGATCTGTCCTTTGAAGAAGACGATGAGGCGTTTAAATCTATGAAGGTAGTTCTTGAAGGCAGTGTAACAGCAAAGGCTCCCAATGTGGTGGTGTATGCGACTTCTAACCGTCGTCATCTGGTGCGGGAGTTTTTTAGCGATCGCCCTCGTCCTCAAGATGCCTCAGAAATCCACTACTGGGACACGGTACAGGAAAAACTCTCATTTAGCGATCGCTTCGGTCTGACCCTTACCTTTGAACCCGCCAACCAAGACACCTACTTACAAATCGTTCACCATCTCGCCCGACAATCCCAAATTAACATCAACTCAGCCGACTTAGAATTTCGAGCGAAACAGTGGGCAACCCGCAATAATGGGCGTTCTGGCCGAACCGCCAAGCAGTTCATCGAACAGTTAAAAGCCGAGTTAGCCATGATCAACAATGGCTCCAATCCCTATTAATTAGGGCTTGCTGAATAACTGGGCTAGGGAACGGGGAGCAGGGGGAAGAGTGAATCACCAAAACCCTGGCCGATTGCAAGAGGGCCGATTCCCCAATAGACTCGCGGCTCTAGGCCAAGACTAGATCACTTGTTCAACTTCCGCGATTTCCGGGATAAACTCCCGCAAACGCCGTTCAATCCCCATTCTCAACGTCATGGTAGAACTAGGACAAGAACCACAAGCGCCTTGTAAACGCAGTTTCACCACCGGCCCATCAATTTCCACTAATTCTACATTTCCACCATCCGCCATCAAATAAGGGCGCATTTCATCAAGAACTTGTTCTACGTTTTCGTTGGTTAGTGCTAATGACATCGTTTTTTGTCCTTTCTTGCTAATATGATAGCCCAACGGCTACCCCTTTATTCTCTAATCCTTGGGGCATTCTGTCATCTGGCAAAAGACAGAACCTCTTATTTTCACCTTTCTTCCCTGGGGGATGGCCAGCAAAACCCAGCCACCTCCTAAAGCGGTCTAGTCTTGACTGACTTTCATAATCGGCATTTGAAAGAGAGGCACCGTAAACGTTACCGTAGACCCCAAATCTTCCCCCATACTAAAGAAATTAATCGTCCCGCCCATAGCTTCAATTAACTTCTGGGAAATCGCCAAACCTAAACCCGTTCCTCCGTATTTTTTCGTCCGTCCCCCATCAACGGTACTAAACTTTTGGAACAAGCGCGGCTGTTCTTCTAAGGCCACACCAATTCCCGTATCTGCTACGCGAATCCGCACACTTCCGGGGAACTTCTGACCATTAAAGGTGAGGGGTTTTTTCAAGATATCTGCACTGATAGTAATGCCGCCCTCATGGGTGAATTTAATAGCATTACCCACTAAATTCAACATAACCTGTAACAGGCGCTGATAGTTCCCATAAACCATGATGGGATCTCGGGTTGATGGGGTTTGGATCTCATAACTCAGTTTTTTCTGTTGTGCCTGAGTGCGGGTGAAGTTTTCGACATTTTCAAACAATAATCCGAGTCTAAAATCAGAGAGTTCTAAATCTAGTTTTCCGGCCTCAATCTTGGCAACATCTAGAATATCATTGATTAAATTGAGCAAATGAAGGGCGGATTTATGGGCTTCTTCTAAAAATTCCCGTTGTTCTAGGGGATCATCCGCCATGCCGTCTAGAATTAATCGTAAAAAGCCAATAATCCCATTGAGGGGGGTGCGTAATTCGTGGGAGGTACTGGCGAGGAAGTCACTTTTCAAACGGGAGGCTTCTTCGGCTTTTTTGCTGGCAATTTCTAACTCTTTGTAGAGGGTGGCGTGAGCAATGGCTGTTCCGACTTGGGCGGCAAACTCCCGCAGTAACTCAATTTCAGCTTCTCCCCAATAACGATGGCGATCGCACTGTTGCAAACAAATCAGCGCATTCCGTTGATTTTGATAGAACGTAGAGGCAATTAAAACCGATTTCTGCTCATAGGTTTCCAGCGCTAACTGATCGAGTGCTACAGGATCGGAACTTTGCAAGGCTTGCTGTAAATACGGCTCATTCTCCAAATACAGGCGCTCGCCTAACATCGATTTATAGGGTTTTTGGCAATATTCCGCCTCCACCCGAAACACCTTATTTTCCATATCATAGGAAATAATTAAACAACGGCTAACCTCCAAGGTTTCCCCGAGTCCATCCACCGTTTGCCGCCAAATAATATCTAAATCTAAAGTTTTGCGAATATTTCGTAACAACTCACTCAGCAAATTTTGATAGGGATGGCGGCGAATATTCCGCATGATTTGCTGTGCCAAATTCTGATAACTGTCCGGTTCTGGGGTGAGGGCTGTATAACTGGTTTTAGAAATCACCTTTTCATCTAAACAATGTCCCATCACCAACACCGAAGAAACCACTTCCCCCGAACTGACAACAGGAGTGATAACTAACTCCATCGGAACAGTATAATCACCGTATTGGAACAAACAATGATAGGTTTCAGGAATGCGTCGCTCCATCACCCTTTGAATATGTTCCCGATACTGGCTCATTTCCACTGGAGCAAATGTAGGACTTTCGGCGTTTCTGACCACATCTTCTGGATTAAAACCGTATTCTTCTGCATACTTCCAGTAAAAGGAAAGATACTGACCTTGGTTATTTTGCAGGTAAACTAATTCAGGTCCTAAGTCTGATAAGCAGATCGTTGTCGCTGAAAATACGGGTGCAGATGTCATAGCAGTCGATCCGAAGAAGGTTATGCTCGAAGGATTAAAATGAAGATAAAATCCACAGGATGGTTTTGTAGAACTTTGTTTGAACTAGACCCGATCAAATTTAATCACCTGATGATTCTTGAACTTCCTATTTTTAGGCTATTCATTTTTTGGGCAGTTGTAACGTTTCTGAAACTTACATTGTACAGAGTCACCGTCACAGATTCCAGCTTGGTCATTCTAATTCAGTTATCATAAGTTACGATGAACAAATATGAATGAACCCAGATGAAGCCTTGCCTGCCCAAAGTCTTGAATCCTATCCTTGTTCCTTGCTATTGTGAATGAGGTATCGCCTCCCCTCCAAACTTCACCTATCCTAACTCAGTAATGGGACAGGGAATTTTTTAGGAATGGCTCTCCCCCTTAATCATTCCATTCCCCACGGGGTGGCACAGGAGGATTACGACGGAACGTTCGGGTTAATTCATCATCCCGTTCCCGTTCCCCTCTGAGCCATTGTTTAATCGCCGATTCAATCACCCGACTGGGGTCATTGGTTAAGTGTTTCAACTGATCGAGTAGGTCGGAGTCAAGTTGGATCGAGACTTCTACCTTCTCAGCCAGTCGCTGAGTTGGGGTTGCATTGTCATTCATATCCCATGCCCTACTTTGTACTTATCTTCAATTCTACCTCTAATCTTGAAAGACGGCTCACGCTTTCCTCCTGTGCCATTGACGACACGTTAAACACTTTCCCCTCCTTCCCATACAGGGGGAGGTTTAAGATTCTTTCTCCCACCCCCCATGAGCGGATACGAGGAAAACCGACAATTTTGTAAACAACCGGAACTTTGCCCTCCCCTGTTGTATCTTGAAGAGTAGATGGATCAAAAACCCCATCTCGTGGTACAATGAACAGTTGCCTTGTTACCCTTATACTCGGGTTGGGTTGCGATCCAACTAGGAGAGGGCAAATGCTTGAGCATTCTACTTGTAATTTTTCCCTTGCAATTTTTAGACTTGTAAGACCCAGTAAAGGCATAGCTTTTGTGAGGTGTTGAACAATCAAGGAAGAATCCCTCGCCTCCCGCGACGGACGTTGTCAGTTTTAGGATCTGCCCTAGAAGGGATAGACTTAACCTAGATGTTGTGGTTAATCATCAAAAACTACCTTGTAACACCTTGAAATGGGTTGAGATGCCTAGGAAAGTTTGAAATCCTTTGAATTTTTCCCTCGCTACTTTTCCCGCTCGTGATCTGCAAAGCAAAATGGAGGATGACTCCCTATGAATATCATCGCAATTAACCCCCAATGGCTTGACTTATGCGCCGTTTTAGGCTATCTCGCCTTTGCCTTTTTCGTGATGTGGCAAGTGTTTGCGCGCTCCCTGTAAGAATTACTGCTTTTCCGGCATAGCCGCGACGTTCTGCAAAATGGGCGGGAAAGTGGGAGGCATAGACCATTAGTGTTTTCGGCACACCAGGCGGCAAAATTCAGCGATCGCCACTTTTGCCCCATATTCCGCAGCCCGGCGGGCGGTGGCGATGCCCCCCGATCCTGCCCCAATCACAAACAGTCATAATCGTAGCTGATGAATCCTCCAAGTTCGATCTAATCGGCCCTCTCCAAGGTCGCAAATTTTCCCCTCGCTGGCTGAGTCTCACGCCTTAGGGGTTTGGGTTCGGTCGGGGGACAAGGCCCATTTGCAGGGCCAAGATGGCGGCTTGGGTGCGATCGCGCTGGTATTTATTGTTCAAAGGCTCGATTGTACAACGACTGATGGGATTTTGGCCCCATGTGGATATTCACATTATTACCACTGGGGAAAATTGAGGCGAAGAAACCGGGGTTTCTCGGAGGGGGTTGGGGGGTGATGAGGAAATGTAAGAACCCGGTTTCTGGTTTTCGTGAGTAAGCCGAGAAGCCTAGGAGCAAACCCGTTCGCCAGCAGTATTGGTTATCCGAAACA
Organism: Spirulina subsalsa PCC 9445; assembly: GCF_000314005.1. Taxonomy (NCBI): domain Bacteria; kingdom Bacillati; phylum Cyanobacteriota; class Cyanophyceae; order Spirulinales; family Spirulinaceae; genus Spirulina; species Spirulina subsalsa. Next base: position 1,601,718 of record NZ_JH980292.1, on the reverse strand, counting down.
CATCAAACTGGCCGCCTTCAAATTCCCCCACAACTGTAAGGCGATCGCCTACGCTGACATGATCCGGCGTGAAATCACCGCACACATCCCAAGTATCGGTGGTGATGCGGCGATTTCCCACCCGTAAACGAAACCCATCTTCCCAAACCCGTTCCACAACCCCGGTAAAGGTGTGATTGTTGGCGTGGGCGGCGGGAAAATTGCCAAAAGTCGCCATGGAGAGGGCGGCTGTACCTAATAAGCCGGTGGTGATCAGGGCGATGGGGGATAAGGATAATTTAATCATCATGTACTCCTTGCAATGATTGTCTGTTGGTTCTTGACTGTTACTGTAGGGGGGGATTATGACCAAAAAATGACCCAGTTGGAGAATCATTAATTTTTGATCCGAGGGAGGGCGATTGCCACCGTTGTCCCCTGTCCCAATTCACTGGTAATGCGTAGCTTGCCCCCGTGAACCGTAATAATGTGCTGGGTGATGGCTAACCCCAAACCAAACCCATGACTCGCCCCCGGTTGCACCCGATAAAACTGTTCACAGATATGGGGCAATGCCTCGGCAGGAATCCCCATGCCCGTATCGCTCACCTGGAGAATGAGATGTTCTGTGGTGGGGATCACCTCTAACCGCACCGTAGCGGGGGCAGTACTGTAGCGGCAAGCATTGGTGAGGACATTGGTCACGGCCTGTCCCAACAAAACCGCATCCCCAGAGACGATCAGGGGTTCATCGGGCCAATGGGCTTGGAAGATTAAACCGGCATCCGTGGCTTGTTGTTGTCCGGTGCTGGCCCATTGTCGGAGCCAAGGTCGCAAATCGAGGGCAGTTAAGGGGGCGCTGGCAGGATTGCCCTCCTGCCGTGCCAACCACAGCAATTGCTGCACCAATTCACTCATCCGTTTCGTGAGGGCAACGATTTTTGTCAGGCGTTGATGTACTGCTGACCGTTGAGGATCTGTTTCTGTCCAGTCGGCTAAGTCCATCAGGGCTACCTGGGCATTGCTGAGAATCGCTGCGAGGGGAGTGCGGAGTTCGTGGGAAGCATTGGCGGTGAAACGCTCCAACTGGGTACAAACTGCCGTCAGTTGACGATTAGCGACCTGTAAATGAGTGGCTTGGGTGGTGAGTTCCCCTTCTAGTTGCCAAAAAAGATGCACCGCTAAGGCTGTTCCTACTAACCCTAACCCCCCCGCAATCCATAGCACTTGCCAAGTGATTTGGCGGTATTGGGCTTGATGCTGTTGGCGATCGCCTAACAGTTGTTCCTCCACGGCGGCAAATTGATCAATCGCTTGGCGTGTCTTGTCCATCGCACGGCCTGCATTGAGCCAGTCGTACAGTTCCGCTACCGCCACCACCATTTCCCCCGATTGCCCCTGTTGTTGTTTGAGTTCCTGTTGTAACATCACTTTTTGTTCCAACAGGGTTAGGGTTTCTCTGACTTGGCTGCGGATAATCTCCATCTGAGCAACTTGGGCGGGGTTGTCCTGTACCAACTGTTCTAAACGGGTGAGGGAGAGCGGAATCACCCGGCGGGCCTCGTGATAGGGGGCTAAAAATTCCTCCCGTTGGGTGAGGCCATAGCCCCGCATCCCGGTTTCCGCATCAATGAGGGCGTTGAGTAATTGTTTCGATTCGAGGCGCACCACTTGGGTATGCTGTACCCACATTTCATCTTCCGTAAGGCTCATTTTGAGCCAAGCCACGGCGCTCAAACTGGTGATCAGACAAACAATTGGGATGGCGATAATTGCCCCGCCCCGCACCCGCACCGGGAGCCGCTGCCATTGGGTCAATTTAAAGGGTTTCATGGTTTTGAGGGGGTTGGAAACAATAGCCCATGCCGTAAACGGTCGTAATCCAATCTTCCACGCCCAAGACTCGCAACCGTTGGCGTAAACGCCGCATCCGGGAGGCGATCGCATTACTTTCCGGAACAGCCTCCCAAGTCCAGAGGGCTTGCTCTAGCTGACCATGGGTTAATACTTGGCGGGGGTGACGCATCAGATATTCTAAAAGTTGGAATTCAGCGCTTTTAAGTTGTACCTGACCATCGTGGTAGCACAGTTGGAGCGTATCGAGGTGTAACTGAAGGGCGGCCACTTGGAGGGTATCCCCGCACCAGTGGGGCGATCGCCGCCGCAAAGCCCGCACCCGCGCCAACAGTTCCGCCACATCCACGGGTTTCACCAGATAATCATCTGCCCCCGCATCCAAGCCCTGGACTTTATCAGCGGTGGTATCTTTAGCGGTCAAAAGGAGGATGGGCGTGGCCTGTTGGGCATGGCGCACCTGACGACAAAGGGTGATGCCATCGGTACCGGGTAGCATCCAATCGAGAATCAGCAGGTCGTAGGTTTGATCCCTGAGTAACTGTTGGGCGATCGCCCCATCCCCCACTCCATCCACAAGATGCCCTGAACGCATCAAGGCTGTTTGTAAGGGTTCTCGTTGTTCTGGATCATCTTCCACCAGTAGAATTCGCATCTTGTCCTTCTGACCGAAGAGCAGTTATTTGATCAATTAACGACTCTCTCCTCAACAGAAAGAGTCGTTGAATTGGCTGGAGTGAACTACCCCACCCTGCCTAGGCGCGAGGATGGAGCTTCCTGATTCAATGGGAAGTGCTTTCTATACCGAAATATAGCGAGTCTTATCTTCCCTCCCCAGGCAGAAGTCCTAGTTCCTAAGACCCAAATTTTCTCTTGCAACACAGCCCTTTTTAGCTTGGTTTTCGCTTTGGGAGTTAGTGGTCAAGTCCATCCCCTCCCTGCAAGCGAGGAAGGGGAATTCCGCAACATTTTTGTTAAATTTCCGAACCCGTCAGCCCTAGGAGGCGGTCACAGTAGAGGTTTTAGGTTCATCCACCGGAAGCCCTAACGCCCGCTTTTCTTCGGGTAATAAGTCCGTTTGAGACAGGCCTAAAACTTGTTTGTACATCCGCACATATTCTTGAGCCGATTTATCCCAACTGAAATCAAGGGACATCGCCCGCTTCTGCATTTCCCGCCAGTATTGAGGATAGCGGAAACTTTCCCAAGTCCGCACCATACAGGTAAAGAAATCTAAGGGTTCGTAACGGTCAAAACAGTAGCCCCAACCGTCTTGATTGAGAGGATCATGGTGTTTCACCGTATCCACTAAACCGCCAGTACGACGGACGATAGGAATACAACCGTAGCGCATGGCCATCATTTGGGTGATGCCGCAAGGTTCAAAGCGGGAAGGCATGAGGAACACATCACAACCTGCATAAATCCGACGGGCTAACCCATCATTATGGAGAATTTGCACCGACATCCGCCCCGGATAACGAGCGGCCATGTGCCACATTTGGGTTTCATAGTAGCGATCGCCTGTTCCCAACAAAACAAACTGCGCGTCGGTATAGGCCATAAAACGATCGAGGATTTGCAAAAGCAAATCAATCCCCTTCTGTTCCACTAAGCGCGTCACCATCCCCATTAAAAAGCGCCCGTCATTAATTTCTAGGCCTAACTCTTCTTGTAGGGCTGCTTTGTTCGCGCCTCTGAGGTCTAAGGTTTCTGCGTTAAAATTTTCTACAATATAGCGGTCGGTTTCGGGGTTATAGCGTTCCACATCTACCCCGTTGAGAATCCCCCAGAGTTTCCCACTAATAAACGACATCAAACCATCCAAATTTTCCCCGTAGGCTGAGGTTTGAATTTGTTTAGCATAGGTGGGGGAAACGGTACTCACTAAATCCGCAGACTGCACGGCGGCGGCCATCGTATTATGACCTTGCATATACCAAGGACACCAAGTAATTTGGTCTAAACGCCAGCGCCAAGGCCCTTGATAGGCCAAGTTATGAATGGTGAAAATGGTTTTAATTTCTGGGGTTTCCTGCATCCACACCGGAACCATCCCGGTGTGCCAGTCATGACAGTGGAGGATTTCCGGTTTCCAGTCCTCATAGTTCCAAGCAAACTCCGAGGCCCCGTTAGCAAACAGGGTGAATCGCCAATCTTCATCTTCTCCGTAATAAATCCGACGGGGATCAAAAACGGGGTGTCCAAACAGGTAAAGGGGGACATCGGTACCCGGTAGGAAGGTTTCATACACGGCGAATTCTTGGAACATCGCGCTACCCCACCAAACGGGCTCTTCGGGAATGTCCAGTTTATCCCCTAAAAAACCGTAGTAGGGCATAAAGACCCGCACATCATGCCCCATTTTGCGCAAAAATTGGGGCAATGCACCAACCACATCACCCATCCCCCCCACTTTTGCTAGAGGAACTGCTTCTGCCGCCACAAATAGAATCTTCATCGCTCAGTTCATATTTCTTTAATATTGCTTGCAGTATGAAGGATGAGGGGATAAAAGGCAATAGGAATGATTAAGGGAATGGGGAATTGACTATTGACAATTGATAATTGATTATGGCTCGTCAGGGCCGGAGATTATCGCTCAATTTGGGCGAAGATTTCGGCGAGAATTTCCTGGGCGCCCTGTTCTTTGAGTTGATGGGCAAGATTAATCCCCAGTTGTTCCGCGTCACTCGCCAGGCCTGTTACCTCGTCTTTAATTAAACGTTGGCCGTCTAAACTGGCTACCATTCCGGTGAGGGTGAGGTTTTCCCCGGTGATTTCGGTGTTTACTCCGATGGGGACTTGACAACCGCCCTCTAGTTCCCGGAGAAAAGCGCGTTCTGCTAAGGCTCGCGCTGTGGTGGGGGTGTGGGAGATGGCTTGTAAAATGGCCAGAATCTCGGTATCGCCTTCCCGACACTCAATGCCTAACGCCCCTTGTCCGACGGCATGGAGGGAAATCTCGGCGGGAATGACTTGGTGAATGCGATCGCCCATTCCCAACCGTTCTAAACCTGCTACGGCTAAAATAATGGCATCATATTCCCCATTGTCCAGTTTCGCTAAACGGGTGTTGAGATTGCCCCGAATGTCTTTAAACTCCAAATGGGGGAAGTGATAACGCAGTTGGGCTAAACGACGGAGGGATGAAGTCCCCACTACGGTTCCGGGGGGTAATGTCTCCAGTTGTTTATCCTTGTGCTGTTGGGCGACTACTAAAGCGTCGGCTGGGTCTACCCGTTCCGTCACACAGCCTAACATTAACCCCTCGGGGAGACGAGTGGGTAAGTCTTTGAGGGAGTGAACGGCAAAATCGGCGGTTTTGTTGAGTAGTCCTACTTCCAATTCCTTGGTAAATAACCCCTTATCGCCAATCTTAGACAGTGCCACGTCCAGAATTTTATCCCCTTGGGTACTCATCATTTCTACCTCAAAGGTGTGATCGGGGAATTGTTGCTGGAGTTGATCCCGTACCCAGTAAGTCTGAACTAGGGCTAATTGACTTTTCCGGGAGGCGATGCGAATTGTGCGAGGAGGACTAGAAGTGGAAGTCATATAACGATTTTTGTACAAATACCAATTAAGGGACTCGATCTAGAGTATCGCAGTGGCGGGTACTTCTGAACGTTTTCTGACCGTTGGTTTATTAAGTTTTTTGACGCTTTCTCAATCTTTGTAGCGATCGCCCCATCAATCTTGGGAAAAGCTTAATATCATGAGGGCGGTTCAAGTTCCATTGATATACTTGAATTAAGCGTAAGTCGTTGTGAAAACCTACGTCAGACCGTCTTATGCGGGTTGCCTTACCTCTCTCTTTCTGATTTCTGATTGAGATCCCGAATTTGCACCGGGACATCTTTCTCCATCACCGACTGTACATTCATCACCTAAAACCTATGGGAACTGGGTGCAAAAACATCTAGGAGGTTACTTAACATGAAACGCTTACTTTCCGTATTGGGGATAGTGGTTGGGGGAATGGTCTTCATCGCGCCCCAAGCTTATGGACAAACGGCTGAAATCTTAGAACCAATGGAACCGACCAACCGCGAAATCTTTGAGGCGGTGGGTTATGGTGAGATGATGGCGGATGACCTAGGCACAGGAGGGAGACACTATCCTCAACGGTCTTGGAAACAGTGGATTCTCCCCCACATGATTAGTTCTTTGTCTTGTGTCCCAGATACCCATTTTGATCGGGTGAGTTGCTATGGAGATCCTGACTACCGCGTAACCATTGCCCCAGAGGAACAATGGCGGATTGTCAGTGACTACAACTATGAGGATACGTTAATTGATTACCAGTTTGCCCGTTTAGAAAATGTCGGAGTTTGGATGAGGGGACGACCGTTAGCCAATAATCCTCGCGGGACGATTGCCGTTGGATTGAATTTCTAAGGAGATTTTTCGGTACTTTTTGGACAAAACAGGCGAGATTCCGCCTGTTTTTTGGGTTTTAGTGGACTCCGAATCCAAGTTTAAGGGGGAGTGTGTCAAAATGAGTTGTCATGTTTTGATCTCATCCCCAATGCCCATGATTCGCGAAGCAGTAGAATCAGACCTGAGTGCCATTGTCCAGATTTATAATGAAGCCGTAGTGGGTCGCAAAGCAACCGCAGACTTAGATCCCATTTCCATTGAAAGTCGTTTGACTTGGTTTTATGAACATACGCCCCAGTCTTACCCGATTTGGGTTTTGGAGAAAGAGGGTCATATTGCCGCTTGGCTGAGTATCCAACGCTTTCATCCCCGTCCTGCCTATGCGGCAACGGCGGAGTTAAGTATTTATGTGTCTCCTTTGTGCCAACAACAAGGGATGGGGACGATGTTGTTACAACACGCGATCGCGAAATCCCCGACCCTAGGCATTAAAACCCTAGTCGGTCTTATTTTCGCCCATAATGAACCCAGCTTAAAACTCTTTGAACGGTTTCACTTTTCCGAGTGGGGTTATTTGCCGGGGGTAGCTGAATTAGATGGAGTGGAACGAGATTTAGTTATTATGGGAAGGCGTTTAAGGTCTTAGATGTGTAAGCGGATCATCCGGGGAATGGTGTCTTCCCCATCGCTATCATTTCTGAGATTCATTTCCTCTCAATGAGCAGGATTTCTAGCGATTCCCCTAGGGGTTTGGTTTCTGGATTGGACAGGATATCGCATCGGGGAATAAATCCTTCAAAAAAGGGGTTACTTCATCAGATTGTAAAACGCTAGGTTACGGATTTAAACGGGTTCAAATTTTGGTCAATCTTGCAAAGTTAGGTATTCAGTCACGAGGCAACAGAATGATTAAAATTACAGAACAACTCCTCGAAAAGGGTAGGAGTCAGCGAGGAAGTTGGTCTAAAAAACAATTAGAATTGTTAGGAATTTCTTATCCGTTAAAATCGGGCTGGAAAAATAAGATATTGGGTCAATATATTTCTGAAGAAAACGCCAAGTTATTTGTTGCACTCAAAGATAAACATATTAAAGACAAGCCGCCAGAAAAGCCCAAACAGTCCGGCGTTACATCAAACCCTAAGCCGATCTCTCTGGCTGAATTTAATCCAGATCTCACCCATTCTGAACGTTCCCAAGTAATGATCTATACTGATGGGGCTTGTTTAGGAAATCCCGGAGTGGGGGGATGGGCTGCGTTGTTAATTTATCGCTCACGCACTAAAGAAATTGTGGGTTCTGAACCGTCACCTACGACCAATAATCGCATGGAGATGAAGGCAGCTATTGAGGGTCTAAAGGCTTTAAAACGACCTTGTAATGTGCAGTTATATAGTGATAGTCAGTTACTGATTAATACGATGAATTTTAACTGGAAAAAAAATGTGAATCAAGATTTATGGCAAGAGTTAGAGGAATTAAACGAGATTCATCAAATCGAGTGGATTTGGGTGAAAGGACACGCGGATAATGTGTTTAATAACCGGGTGGATGAGTTAGCCGTCCAAGCGGCTAAATCGGTTAATTTGTGACTTATGTTAATGGAGTTCTTGCTCTAGTTATTCTGTCGAATTATGCCCAATTTTTACCCTTCCCAAACTCATCCCCTCCTCACGCGCTTGGTGCAGAGTCTTGCCTATCCTGTCACCTATGGGCTGTATCGTCTGCATTTGAAGGTGAGTGAGGAGGATGTGGCTTTGTTGCGATCGCTCAGTGACCAACGCTACATCCTGATGCCTAATCATTCTAACTTTCAGGACGGCATCGTTCTGTTCCTCCTGTCTGCCCGAGTGGGTCAACTGTTTAACTATTTAGTGGCTCACGAGAACTTTCGGGGGGCGTTAGGGGCATTTTTACCCCGGATTGGTGCCTATTCAATTAAGCGGGGAGTAGGCGATCGCGAAAGTATCGCCCATACCCTCGACTTATTACAACAACCCGCTTGTCACCTCGTGATCTTCCCAGAAGGGGGCTGTTCCTTCCAAAACGATATAGTGATCCCCTTTCGCACGGGAGCGGTACAAATGCCCTTGCAAGCCCTCAATAAGCTAGCGAAACAAGGGGATACCCTGCCCAATTTTTACCTGATTCCCGTCAGTCTCAAATATCGTTACACCTCCACCATGCAATCCACCATTGCCGAAAGTTTGCATCAGTTAGAAAGCACCCTCGGCATAATTCCTCCTGAACGGGACTTTTACCCTCGTTTGCGGGCTATTGGGGAGCAGGTCATGAAGAATCTAGAGAGAGAATACCAAATCACCAGACCGCCCCATTTAGACTGGAATCAGCGCATCCAAGCCATTAAAACTCATGTTCTCAATTACTGTGAGCAGGCCTTAAATATTACCGGATCTGCTCATTTACCGATGCGGGAACAAGTCTATAAGATCCAGTCCCTCCTCGAAACAGAAACCCAAGAAACGGCCGCCCATCAAAGCATTTATCGTGCTACAATTCGCCTGCTGAATTTTGATGCAATTTATGACGGGTATGTGGCGGAAAACCCGACACCAGAAAGATTTTTAGACACCATCACCCGCTTGGAACGAGAAGTGTTTCAAATTGACCAACCTCCCTCAAAAGGACATCGGGAAGTCCGTCTAAAATTGGGGACTCCCATCAATTTGAAGGACTATTGGGCAGCTTATAAAGCGGAGCGCACCACCGTTATTGAACAACTGACAAGACAAGTCCAGCAAGCGGTTCAAGAGAACGTGACTGTTTTGTGAATGTTGATCAAGCGGCAAATCAATTAGGGTGCCTAAGAGATCCTTGTGGGTGGGGTAATTAGGGCTTGCTGGATAACTGGGCTAGGGAACGGGGAACAGGGCAGGGGAATAGTGAATAGCTAAAACTCTTTTATTTTAGGGAACAGGGAACAGGGAACAGGGAACAGGGAACAGGGAACAGGGGGGGAGAGTTCCCGGACTCCCGACTCCCGATTCCCGACTCCCGACTCCCGACTCCCGACTCCCTATTCCCCATTCCCGACTCCCGATTCCCTATTCCCTCTCCCCTGCTCCCTTATTCAGCAACCCCTAGTCATTGATTAATACCAGCCGCTAGGGAGGCGAGGGGATCAGGGATACTCTCCGAGGGGGCTTGAAATTCGCCTTTTGACACATACTCTAAACGTAGCTTGAGCCAAGTGATAAATTGGGGGTTAGTGGAAATAACCGCGATCGCCGGACGAGGGCATTTTTCCTTCACTTGGGCTAATTCCGGGGCTTCGAGAAAAGCCGGTTCTTCCACTAACCAGAAATCAATCTCTTTATTGTGTTCTTGATAATAGCGCGTCCGTTCCCGTAGCACTTCCTCAAAAGGTTCCTGTTCCATCAAGAACTTTTTACTGGCTACCACATAATAATAACTTTGCATGGTCACTCTAAATCCCAATCATTAATTATCGTCGATCCACCATTTTCCCCCATTCCCTGCCCCTTCTCTAGGCAGTTTGGGGATTTGTTCAAAAAACTACACCTTCCCGAACATCGCCTGTTTCATTTCCCGCACCGCTCGTTCCAGTCCCACCAACACCGCCCGACTAATAATCGTATGGCCAATGTTTAACTCTTCCATCCCCTCAATACAGGCCACAGGGTACACATTCCAATAGGTCAGCCCATGTCCGGCATTCACCCGCAGCCCTAAATCTAACGCTTGGGCTGTTCCCTGTTTTAAAACCTCTAACTCCTCCTGCTGTTCCCTTTCTCCGTGGGCTTCAGCATATTTCCCGGTGTGTAATTCAATAAACTTCGCCTCAGTGCTGGCGGCCGCCCGGATTTGCTCGCTATCGGCATCAATAAACCAACTGACGGGAATTCCAGCCCCTTGTAACCGTTCCACAACGCCACAATAGCGGTCAAAATCCCCCAGTAGGTTTAAGCCGCCCTCGGTGGTCACTTCTTCTCGTCGTTCGGGAACCAAGGTCACATAATCGGGCTTAATCTCTAGGGCAATCCCCACCATTTCCTCGGTGGGAGCCATTTCTAGGTTGAGGTGAGTCCGCACAGTTTGGCGCAGGAGTCGCACATCCCGATCTTGAATATGGCGGCGATCTTCCCGTAAATGAACGGTAATTCCATCGGCTCCGCCTAATTCGGCTAAAACGGCCGCGGCCACGGGATCCGGTTCTACGGTGCGCCGAGCCTGACGAATGGTTGCAGTATGGTCAATATTTACGCCAAGGGTTAACACGGTTAATAGGGAATAGGGAACAGGGAACAGGGAACAGGGGAATCGGGAGTTGGGAGTCGGGAGTCGGCAATAGGGAATAGGGAATAGGTGATAGGGAATAATTATCAATTCTCCCCTGCTCCCCTGCTCCCCCTCTCCCTTCCCCTGTTCCCCTTTTACACACAACTCAAATTAAAGAACTTGAGCGCGTAACCACGCTACCGGGAGATAGAGAAATTTCTCGAAGGCTGGGACGTAAGCCCGTTGACGGAAGACATCATAATGATTCCGTTCAATCACGTTGAGGATGCCTTGATAAAGCATCAGGGCAGACCAAACGGGCCAGCGTGCATCGGGATTTAGGGCGCTGATGCCTCTGGCGGCGGACTGGTAGAACTGGCGCGCTCGTTCGATTTCAAAGCGCATTAAGTTCCGCCAACGCTCATCTACAACGCCGTTCATCAGATCCGCCTCGCTGTAGTTGAAGCGGGCGAGGTCTTCTAAGGGAAGATAAATCCGCCCTCGTTGGGCATCTTCTCCCACGTCGCGCAGGATGTTGGTGAGTTGGTTGGCTATGCCCAAGGCGATCGCCTCTTCTGTGGCCTGTTTCGGGTTGTGTTCTTGCCAAGGGGGGCTAACTTGGGCTTCTTCAAACCCTAACACGGGGCTAGTCATCAGGCCGACGGTTCCGGCGACGCGATAACAATAGAGTTCTAATTCTTGAAAGGTTTCGTAGCGACTGCGGTATAAATCCATCCGTTGCCCAGCAATCATGTCCCGAAAGGGCTGGATCTCAATAGGGAAACGTTGGATGGTGTCCACAAGGGCTACATCCGGGTCTTCAAGGGGTTCTCCAGCAAAAACTGACTCTAGATGACGTTCCCATTGATCGAGTGTCTCAGGGGTCGTAAAACAGGCTTTGGGTCCATCGACCAACTCATCAGTCCGCCGACACCACTCGTAAATGGCCCAGATGGCTTGACGTTTTTCGGGTGGCATTAACAGGGTGCCAAGGTAAAACGTTTTAGAGTAGGTTGCTGTAACTTGGCGGCAATATTCGTAGGCCTCTGCTGGGGAGGCAAGGGGTCTCATTCTTTGTGGTTTAGGCAGTTGCAGCATTCATCGCAGGCTGAGAAGTTGTTCATGATTCAGGGGTCTGCTGAGTGCTACGGGAAACAAGACCGCAGATTCTATGAGCAAGACCAAGGGGTTGATCCCTGAGTTGCTGAATCCATTAGCCAATAGAATTGTCGCATTGAGTTGTCCAATCTGAACAGCAAAATTGAGAAATTTTGGCTAATTTTTGCAGGGGAGAGGCTGGATCATGTCGCTCTCGCCTGGAAGGTTCTAAGCACTTCCCACTAGGGAGGGGGAGGTGGGGGCAGAACGGGGGGCTTGTTCGGCGATCGCACGGGCGGTTAATTTACCCGAGAGAACGGCGCCTTCCATACTGCCCAGATATTGCTGCATGGTGTAATCCCCCGTCAGATAGAAATTAGGAATGGGGGTAGTTTGGGAGGGGCGGCAAGCTTGACGGCCGGGGGTGGCTTTGTACACGGAACGGGGTGTTTTCACCACATGATATTTCAAGAGTTGAGCGGGGTTATCTCCTGTAAAGTGTTGGGGGAACAGTTGTTTGAGTTCCTCTAGGGTGGCGGCCATGATTTCCTCGTCGGATTTACTAATCCAATCGGCGGCCGGGGCGAGGACTAACTCTAACATGGAGCGGTCGGGGTTGGCGTATTCCCGGCAGGTGTTGCTCATGTCGGCATAAACGCTCAACAGGGGCGATCGCGAAAAGAGCAGATGATCAATGTCGGTCAGTTTCCGGTCAAACCAGAGATGGAGGTTAATCACCGGAACGCCTTCGAGGCCGTCGAGTTGTTTAAAGTAGTCTAGGGCTTTCCAAGGGGTGGGAAGCAGCACTTTTAAAGGGTCTACGGGCATGGCGGACACGTAGAGATCGGCCTGAAATTGCCAATCCTCCGCCCCGTCTAGACCTCGCATTAAAAAGCCTTTAACGGATTCGTCCTCGTTGAGTTGAATTTCTTTGAGGGGGGCATTTAAACGGACTTCTCCTCCCCGTTGGGTGATGTAGTCCACAATGGGCTGACAAAGGCGCTCAGTGGGGGATCCGTCTAAAAAGGCCATTCTTGAGCCGTTTTTCTCTTGTAAGAAACGGTTTAAGGCGGTTAACAGAATGGTGGCGGAAATTTCATCGGGGTTGATGAAGTTTAAGGCCTTGGACATGGCAATAAATACTTCTTTTTCTACCCGAGGGGGGATGTTTTGCTTGGCCATCCACTCCGACCAAGTATATTGATCCATCTCCTCCACATAGGACTGGCCGCGCAACATGGCGGGAATTAAACCAAGACCAAAACGGATTTTTTCCTCCCACGTCAACAGGTCATTATTGCGGAGAATGGCCATCACCCCATTAATGGGGGCGGGGAGGTCAGGGAAATCAAAACGGGAGTAGGTGCCGGGTTTTTCCGGTTGGTTAAAGATCATCGTGTGTTCTTTCCACTGAAGACGATCTTCAATGCCTAACTCTTTGAATAACTGCAACATATTGGGATAGGCCCCGAAAAAGATATGCAGTCCGGTTTCATACCAGTCTCCGTCTTCGTCCTTCCAGGCGGCCACTTTCCCCCCGAGAACATCACGACGTTCTAGCACTATAGGGGTGTGTCCTGCATCTGTTAGGTATTTCGCGCAGGATAGACCTGCCAAACCTGCTCCGGCGATCGCAACTCGCATTAGAAATCCTAAATTCTTAAAATTTGTTTACGTTTTCAATTCATTATAGAACAAGGGCGTACAACCTCAGCGTTCTGGATGAGGGAGATCAAGGGGGGAACTACTCCACTCCACTGGCGGGATGGAGAATTCCCGGCAAATTGGTTATAACCAACCACAGCGAGAAACTAGGGGAATTTGCCGACAACCGCGACTACAACAGGATTGGCGTTCCCGATACATCTCGCGACGAGTGCGTTGGCGGAATTGACCTTTTTTCCATTCTCGATAACTCCGCTCATCATCCTTGGCGGAACCACCGTAGATCATCATAATTTCCTGGGCGGTTTCGCAATCCTGAAAGCGTTGCTGGATGAGGGGGAGAGCGCCTAGGAGTCCGTGGGAGGCGATCGCTTTTTTCACATATTCTGAACAGGAATCCCCCCCGTGATAACAGCGATAGGCACAGGAAAACCCCTTATGGGGGGAGAGATACCGTTGATAACCCTGAATGCTCAACAAGGCGATCGCATCAACCGCCCCAGACAAAGGGCGCGAATTGCGAGAACTGGGGAGATCGTTAACCATAAGCTAGCACGCCGTTTAACAAAAATGTTGGGGAATTCCCCTTCCTCGCTTGCAGGGAGGGGATGGATAGCAACCCAGTAATACACTGAGCGACAGCGAATCCATAATAAGATAAATATATCTTGACCACTAACTCCCAAAGCGAAAACCAAGCTAAAAAGGGCTGTGTTGCCAGAAAAAATTTGGGTCTTAGGAACTTGACTTCTAACGTTGAACCTTAACTTGTCAAGATTCCCGATTCCCGATTCCCAACTCCCGATTCCCTATCACCTATTCCCGATTCCCGATTCCCGATTCCCCGTTCCCTGCTCATTGATTAGCCCTCTCCCCTGCTATATGCTTAGAAAAGGACGCTTTGGCACCCGGGGAGTGGTTTGTGTTAGTTAATTTATCCTTTTTGTTTTCCCAACCGACAGGCATCACCACCTACGCACTGAATATTTACCCCCATTTAGTCAGCCTAAACCCCACGTTACTGGTGGCTGACCCGATTCCGGGGTATCGGTGTTATCAAATTCCCGGCAATCTCTCCCCGGCCGCTGGGACGAAAGGCCATGTCTTGCGGTTGTTGTGGACTCAGTTTAAGTTACCCCAAATCTATCGCGAGTTAGGTTCTCCGTTAATTTTCTCCCCAGTCCCTGAAGCGCCTGTTTATATGGGCTGTCGATTTGTGGTAATGGTGCATGATGTCATACCCCTACGCTTCCCCAGTGCCAAATCCCGTTTAAGTTATTATCACCGCTATTGTTTGCCTCGGGTGTTGGAAGAAGCGCAGCATATTATCTGTAATTCTGTGGCAACGGCCAATGATTTAACGGATTTTTTCGGCATTGCTCCCCAAAAAATTAGCCCCATTCCTTTAGCTTACGATCACAACCATTTCCGAGAGTTAAATTTACCCCGTCGTCATGGTCGCCCTTATTTTCTTTATGTGGGACGACAGGATCCCTATAAAAATATTCAACGCTTGATTGAAGCCTTTGCCCATTTACCGCCTCGGGAAGAGGTGGAATTATGGCTGGCAGGGCCGACGGACGAACGTTATACGCCCCAATGGCAGGATTTGGCGCGGGAGTTAGGAATTCGCGATCGCGTAAAATTTATGGAGTATGTCCCCTATGAAAAGTTGCCCATTTTATTCAATCAAGCGATCGCCCTTATTTTCCCCAGTTTATGCGAAGGGTTCGGTTTACCTATCCTCGAAGCAATGGCCTGTGGGACTCCGGTGATTACCTCTAATCTCTCCGCGTTACCTGAAGTAGCCGGAGAAGCGGCCTTATTGGTGGACCCTTACAATACTCAAGAAATTGCCGGGGCGATGAATGCCGTATTACAAGACCCCAATTTGCGCGAAACTCTCCACCAACTGGGGTTATTACGGGCGAGTGAGTTTAGTTGGCTGAAAACTGGGCAACAAACGGTTTCGGTTTTAGAACGGTTTGTTTAGTTAGGGAACGGGGAACGGGGGAAGTCGGGAATAGGGAATAGGGAATGGGGAATAGGTGATAGATAATAAGTCTTAATTCCTTATCTCCCCTGCTCCCCTGCTCCCTTGACTTCTAACATGGTTTTTACCGTCTATAAAGAGACTCACTAAACAAAACCACTAAAAACACCAACCCCTGAAAGACTAAAACCGTCGCATCGGGGAGATCATGGACACGCTGCAAAATGCCCCCACTGGCGAGAATCCCCCCCAATAAAACCGACACCAAAGCCGCCGCTAAGGGATTGTGACGGGCGACAAAGGCCACTAAAATCCCCCCATAACCATAACCCACATTTAAGGACTGATTAGCTCGTCCGTGAACGGCAGCCACTTCGACCATACCCGCTAATCCTGCACAAGACCCGGCTAAAAAGCAAATAATCAGGATTAAACGCCCGACGGGTAAACCCGCAATTTGAGCAGCGCGGATATTGCCCCCCGTAGTACGAGCCGCGAAACCGAAGGGGGTACGCTCAATGAGAATATAGGCGATGATACAGGCCAGGATGCCATAAATCAGGCCGTAGTGGATACGGGTGCCGGGGAGGTCTGGGAGACGATTGAGGGCAGCGAGGGGGAAGGTAGAGGGCTTATTGAGGGAGGAGGGGTCCCGCATAGGGCCTTCGACTAAATGATTGAGGAGGGCGATCGCAATATAATTCATCAACAAGCTACTAATCGTCTCATTCACCCCCCGGTAATGACGCAAGAATCCCACCAAAGCAATCCACACCCCCCCAAACACCATCCCCAACAACGCCATCGCCATTTGTACCGCCCAAGGTGGCAAACCCTCCCCCAGCGATAACCCCGCAATAATCGCCCCCAAACCCCCCAACACTAACGCCCCCTCATTACCAATCACCACCAAACCTAAACGGGCAGGTAAAGCCGTACAGAGAGCGCTTAACATCAAAGGAGAAGCCCGAATCAGCGTATTTTGCCAAGAACTCCACTGTCCAAAAGCCCCCCGATAAATCGAATGGTACACCTCAAAAGGATTCGCCCCCGCAAAGGCACAAAATAGCCCGAACAACACCAGGGCGAAAAGAACCGCCCCCAGGGGAATTAAGACAGATTCTAAAGACTTGGCAAAGGTCATAAAAGAGTTCCATCAGCTAGGGTGAACGCAGAAAATTTTCCAAGGTAAGCAATAAGCCCACGATGATAAATAATAACCCCATACACCGCTCTAGAATGTGCTGAGAGAGCCGTGTCGCCAATCTTGAACCCAGTTGCGCCCCCAGCAGAACACCCGGAACCGTGAAGCTAATCAAGCTGAGAATCGTGGCAAAGGGAGGGTTTTCCTGTTGGCTGAACTGCACAAGATGACCAAAAGAGGCAATCAAGGCCGTAATCGCCACAATAAACACACTGGTAGCAATGGCAACAGGACTCGGCACCCGGGACCGTTGCAGCAGGAAAAACCCGTTGAGTTGTCCCAATCCCGTAGATACCAGACGTGACATCCTCCCGACACCGACCCTAGGGGTACGGTGCGGGCTTCCCCATATCACTATGAGGCTTTCCTGCTTCTACGGGAGGCTCTAGATGTCTTTTTAGGGACATCCCCAATAACCTCTTCCGACCCAGGCAGCTTGACCCCCAGTCCGTTCGCGAAGCGTGACCCAGGAAGGGCTGCAAGTCCACGTTGCTCAACAACCATCGCCGCAGCAACGTCCCTATCCGTTACAAACCCACAATGAGAACATTTATGCACTCGTTGAGACAAGTCTTTCTTACCAGTCACTACACCACAATTCGGACAAATTTGGCTAGTGAAATTAGCATCAACTTTCTCGAAATAAACATCTCGTTTCCAAGCCACGTGCTTTAATACCTCTAGAAACCCCCCAAAGCCAGCATCAAGGGTAGGTTTACACAACATCCCTCTAGACATGGCTTTGACGTTTAAATCTTCGGCAAAAATGATATTGGCTTGGTCACAAAGATGATGAGCGACTTGATAATGAAAGTTCTTGCGAGTGTTGTAAATATGTTCATGAAGTTTAGCTACTTTTCCCCGGGCTTTATGCCAGTTTTTTGACCCTTTCTGTTTTTTCGATAATCTTCTTTGTAGCCATTTAAGCTGACTTTGAAGTTCCAAGAAAAACTTAGGTCTAGCTATTAATTCCCCCTGAGATGTTGCCATAAACTTCTCAAGTCCCAAATCAATCCCTAGAGATTTTCCTTGAGGTTTTGGAGAAGGAATATTAACATCCGACTGAATATAAAGGACAGCATACCAACCCGAAGCTTTTTTAACGATCTGAACTTGTTTAACTACAAATCCATCCGGTATAGGTCTGTGTAGATTAATGACCACAGAGCCTAGCTTAGGGAGTCTCAATTGATATCCAGTTACAGGGTTTTCCCTGAATTGAGGAAAGTTAATCGACCGAAACTGACCGTATTTCTTAAACCGGGGAAAACCAAAACTTCTTTTCCAGAAAAAGTTAAACGCTTTGTCTAAACGCCCCATAACCTCTTGCAAGACCTGAGACTGAACCCGTTTTAGTTCTGGGTATTGCTGTTTGGCTTGAGTTAAAGCTTTTTTCTGTTTATAATAGTCGGGAAAAGGTTGAGCCGCAGGTATAATGTACTCAGAATGAAGGCTACAAGCGTTAACCTGACACTTGCGAGAATTTATCCACTCTTTTCGTTCTGCCAAGGCATAATTATATACACCTCGACAGATTTCTAGCCAGTCAAGTAATTCTTTTTCTTGACTGGCATCTGGATAAATTCTGTAGCAATAGTTGAGGTTTAACACGAATAGTAGCTTATTGACCTGAACCTATTATACAATATCTAGGGATAAATCGTCAATCCCTAGTAAATAATTGTTGGTTAATTTTCGGGGCATCGAACCCCTCAATGAACCGTCTTTCATCCCGACACTGACATTTGTACAGTGCTCGGCTTCCCGACGATGAGCTAAAAATAATGCCCCAATACTCACTAAAATACGCCCTTCTCGGGGGCGAGTGATACTGTACTGGAACACCTGCCCTCGGCGACTGGTCAGGGTAAAGGAGGAGACAGAAACCGGGGAAGGAACGAGAACAGGTGATTCTCCGGCCGAGGTGTGACCAGAACGCAAAAAACTGACCGCCAAAACCAACAACCCTAAACCTAATACAATCTTTAACATACCCCCCGGAATCCATTGGGCTAATACCGTCCCCAACAAGGCCACCGGAATAGTCACAGCCAGCAACATTTTCCCCAACTTAAAATCAATTAACCCCTGATAGCCATAGGCGAATAAACCACTAGCAAAACCAAAAACTTCCGTCATTAAACCCGTACCAATCGCCACATCGGTAGGCAGGTTTAAGCCCAAAATAAATAAAGGCGTGAAAAAAGTAGCCCCCTCCACTCCAGAAGCCATAGCAACGGTGGCAATTCCAATCGCCACCGGAAACATAAACCAATAGTCTAAACTCATCATTTATCTCGTTTGCTCACAAAATAAAAGGTATTGAACCAGCCTTTTTTATGGAAAAAATAAATCAAACTGCCCGCAATGGCTAACATCGCTCCCCAAATTAAACCATAGCCCCATTTCCACTCTAACTCAGGCATATATTTGAAGTTCATCCCATAAACTCCCGCAATAAAAGTTAAGGGAATAAAAATAGTCGAAATGAGCGTTAACAAGTTAATCACCTCATTCATTTTATTACTCTGGGCAGACATATATAAATCCATCATACTGGAAGCCAGTTCCCGATAAGTCTCCACAATATCTAATAATTGAATGACATGATCATAACAATCTCTAAAATAAATTTGCACATCCTGACTAATTAACTCATTATCCCCCCGAATCAGAATATTAATCACACTGCGCTGAGGCCAAATCATACGCCGTAAGGCTAATAACTCCCGCCGAATTTCATAAATTTTTTCCACCGTTTCCCGCGTCGGATTGTCCACCACTTCATCCTCTAACGCCTCAATGCGCTCCCCATAGTCCTCTAAAACCGGGAAAAATCCGTCAATAATCGAATCAATCAACACATAGGCTAAATAATCAGGCCCCGCTTGACGAACTTTACCCCGATTCTCCCGAATCCTTACCCGTACAGGCTCAAAACAATCCTCTTCGGGTTCTTCTTGAAAGGTAATTAAATAGTGTTTACCTAACACAAAACCCACTTGTTCATAATCAAACCCATCTTCATCCGGGAGAGGTAAAACCATCTGTAAAATGACCAGCAATTGCTGTTCATAATCCTGCACTTTTGGTCGTTGGGGAACATTCACCACATCCTCTAAAACGAGGGGGTGAATTCTACACACCTGACCCAATTGGTTGAGGATATCTTCACTTCCTAAACCCCGGACATCAATCCAAGAAACTGATTCACTTTCTAGATAAGAAACACAATCAAGGGGGGTAAGATTAGCGCGACGAGTGGCGTGTTTCGGGGAATAATCAATGAGAACAATACTGGAAGGGGTGGCATCCGGATCTATACTGAGTGTTCCGGGTTCACTTCCGGGTTCATCAAAGAAATACTCAAAATAATCTTCTTCTTCCTCTTCTGGATTTTGAGTAGATATCTTTAGGGTCATTTTGTCAAGATCCAAGGATGATTTAGTCATAATATTTAACAGTTACTCAGGTTCAGGTTTACGAGTGAGATAGACAGCTATAAATGGCTGATAGTAGGGTTGATTTCCCTATGGGATTTTTTGAACTCTAACCATTTTTCGCAGTTTTATTCAGCACTAGGAACGATTTTCACGGGTGAGAGAACCTTTGAGAATGTAGAGCCAAATTAGACCGAATGCCCCAATTAAAATTCCCCCTAAACTCACCAATTGAGCGACTCGTAAGCCACCCAACATTAAACTATCCATGCGCAGGCCTTCAATCCACAAGCGCCCGGTACTATACCCCAAGGCATAGACGAAAAATAATGTCCCCACTTTTAAGCGGTTGCCTTGACGCATTCCCCAGAAAAAGAGGGTTAATAATAGGGCAAAAATTCCTAAATTCCACAAAGACTCATAGAGAAAAGTCGGGTGAAAATATTCAAATTGTTGCCATCCAGGAGGGCGAGAGGAGAGGGGAATATAGAGTTTCCAAGGTAAATCCGTTGGACGACCAAAGGCTTCAGAATTAAAGAAGTTTCCCCAGCGTCCAATGGCTTGACCTAGGATGGCCGAGGGAGCGATTAAATCTAATAATTGCCAGACTGAAACGCGATTAACTCGGGAAAATATAAGGGTGGCTAAAATAGCCCCAATCATTGCGCCGTGGATGGCAATTCCTCCTTGCCAAATGGCGATAATATCCCCCGGACGATTGGCATATTGTTCCCATTCAAAGAACACATAATACAACCGGGCGCAGGGAATCGCAGCAATAACTAACCAGACGGCTAAATCCCACATAATATCAGGTTTTAGGTGGCGTTTGTTGGCTAAAGATTGGGAGAGTGTCGCGCCAATTAAAACCGCACTGGCAATGAGTAAACCATACCAACGAACGGTTAAAGGACCGAGTTCAAATAAGATGGGGCCGGGAGATTGAAAAGTGAGTAAAAACATACCGTTACAACTAACTAGAGGGAGAATCCCCAGACTCTGGGGAGGGAGGAGTGAGGGGTTGAGAAGATGGGAGGGAGGAGGGAAAGGGGTTAGGATGGGGCGGTTGTGCTATGATCTGACGACGACGATGATCCGCCCGCATTGCTTCTCCGACAGTAACATTGAGTTGCCCCCCAATCAACATCACTAGGGCGCTTAAATACAACCACAACATCAGGACAATCACTGCCCCTAAAGCCCCATAGACTTTGTTATAGTTGGCGAAATTGTTCACATAAACCCGAAATAAAAGGGAAATTCCCGCCCAAGATAAGGCTGCAACAATGGCTCCAGGTAATATGGGAGTTCCCTTGCGCCAGTGACTGGGACCGAGACGATAAATTAAAGCAAAGGCAATGATAACAATACTTAAGGAAACGGGCCATTTTAACAGATTCCATAGTTCCAAGACTAAATCTGCTCCTTGATCTGATTCTTGTAGCGGAATCGCTTGAATTAGGTTAACTGAAAATTGAACTAACGCATCACCAATTAAAACAGAGATAGAAGCAATTAATAATAGGAAGATACTGCCTAACGTTAGGAGAAGTGCAATTAACTTAGCTTGCCAAAAAGGTCGTCGTCTGCGGCGAGGAATTAAATGGATTTGGTCGAGGGCGTTCATGGCGGCATTAATGGCCGCAGAAGATACCCAAATTGCTGCGCCAAAACTAATAGAAAACAGACTTTTACTTTTAACTTGTGTAATTTCTTGGACAAAATTACTTAATAAACCCCAAACTAAATCCGGTGCGACAATTTTCAATTTGGTAGCTAATTCCCGTAAGGCCGTTTGGATGGATTCTTCTTCGGGGAAAAACTGCACTACCAAAGAACGGACACTGGAGACAATGGCTTCCTCAAATAGACCAATGGCGGTAATAATGGCGAGAATGGCCGGGAAAACGGCCAACATGGAGTTAAAGGCAATTTCTGCCGAGAGTCCTGTGAGACGTTGCCGGAAACTCCGCGTCAGGGTTTTGCGCAGAATAAAACAGTTCAAATAACGGAAAAAACGCGGTACTCGCATTACAGGTTTGGGATTTGGACACTTTCTAGACTACCGAAAAAGTCAGGAAAATTTACTTATTGTAACGTTGCTTGCGCCCATCCTTCTGAGAGAATGTATTTGAGGCTACAGTCGCTTGGACAACTTTAATCAAAGCTTAAATATATATAGGGTGTTGGAGGGAAACCGTCGTGCAACTAGAAACCTATGACCCTGAGAGCACAACATACTATGATGAATTATTCGAGGCTATGGGCAAACCTCGCCCGGCTGCTGTCCCCCTACTGGAGTGGATGCAAGGGTTAAATCCCAAGGAACTGCAACAACATCATCAAACGGCGCAGATTGCCTTATTTAAACTGGGGGTGACGTTTAATGTCTATAGTGATACCCAAGGGGTGGAACGGGTGCTACCCTTTGATATTATTCCGCGTATCATTTCGGCTGAGGATTGGCAATGGTTGGAACAAGGCCTTAAACAACGCATCACGGCTTTAAACCTGTTTCTCCATGATATTTATCACGACCAGAAGATTGTACAGGATGGGAAAATCCCGGCTGAGATTATTCAATCAGCACCGGGTTTTTTAGCCCCTTGTCAGGGACTGGAGCCGCCAACGGGGGTATGGTGTCATATTACGGGGACGGATTTGGTGCGCGATCGCCAGGGTCAATGGTATGTTCTAGAAGATAACCTGCGCGTCCCCTCGGGCATTTCCTACGTTCTGGAAAATCGCCGGGTGATGAAAAGTACCCTACCCAAAATCTTCCAAAATCTCGCCATCCAACCGGTAGACGACTACCCCAGTCACCTGCTGGAAACCTTACTCAATCTCGCTCCCCCCTACCTACAAAACCCTACTGTCGCCGTCCTCACCCCAGGGATGTATAACTCCGCCTACTTTGAACACTCTTTCTTAGCCCAACAGATGGGCGTGGAATTAGTCGAAGGTCGGGATTTGGTCGTGGTCGATGGCTACCTGCAAATGAAGACCACCAAAGGGCTACGCCGGGTCGATGTCCTTTACCGACGAGTGGATGACACCTTCCTTGACCCCCTCGCCTTCCGACCTGACTCTTTACTGGGAGTTCCCGGTCTAATGGAAGTCTATCGCGCTGGACGAGTTGCCCTCGCCAACGCCCCGGGAACCGGAGTGGCTGATGATAAAGTGGTCTATGCCTACGTCCCGGAAATGATTCGGTATTACCTCAACGAAGACCCCATTTTAGCCAATGTCCCCACCTATCTCTGTTGGCAAGACCAAGACCGAGACTATGTGTTACAAAACCTTGACCAATTAGTGGTCAAGGCAGCCAATGAAGCTGGGGGATATGGGATGTTAGTGGGAACCCAAGCCAGCGAAACGGAACGGGAAATCTTTGCCAAAAAAATTGAAGCCAACCCCCGGAACTATATTGCTCAACCGACCCTTTGTTTATCCCGCGTTCCCACATTAATTGAAGACCGTATCGAAGGCCGTCATGTGGATTTACGCCCCTATATTCTCCATCGCGGCGATGAAATTTATGTTCATCCCGGTGGCTTAACTCGTGTGGCTTTACGCAAAGGTTCTTTAGTTGTTAATTCTTCCCAAGGAGGTGGCAGTAAAGACACTTGGGTTTTAACCCAATAATTGATTCTTCATCTATCAATTATCAAGGGTGATGTCTTTTTTTCGGCTTGCTAGACATTCGTCTAAAGCCTCTATCCACACTCAATTGATACACTAATAATGCTAAGTCGTGTTGCTGATTCGATTTATTGGTTAAATCGCTATATTGAACGGGCGGATAATATTGCGCGGTTTGTTGATGTGAACCTCAATATGATGTTAGATTTACCGCCCGGAGTAACCCAGCAATGGTTGCCCTTAGTCACCACTACCGGGGACCATGAACTATTTATGGAACGTTATGGAGAAGCTACAGCCGATAATGTCATTCACTTTTTGACCTTTGACGCAAAATATGACAATTCTATTTTGTCTTCCCTGCAAATTGCCCGAGAAAATGCCCGCTCAATTCGAGAAATTATTTCCTCAGAAATGTGGGAGGAAGTGAATGATTTTTACTTAATGGTTAAAGAGGCCGCCTCTCAGATTCACGTCGATATGTTACCGGATTTTTACCGACAAGTGAAGCGGGCGAGTCATCGTTTTGCCGGGGTGATGGATGCCACCATGACTCACAATGAAGGATGGCATTTTGGCTATGTGGGACGCTTATTAGAACGGGCGGATAAAACCACGCGCATTTTAGATGTTAAATATTTTATTCTCTTACCATCTGCTCAATGGGTGGGAACGCCTTTAGACCAAATCCAATGGATGGCGTTGTTAAAATCGGCGAGCGCCTATGAAATGTACCGTAAACAACAACATCGAATTAATCCCTCGGCGGTGGCGGAGTTTTTGATTTTAGATCATGATTTTCCCCGCTCGATTAATTTCTGTGTTTCTCGGTCGGAAAAGTCCCTGCATAAGATTACGAATACTCCAGTCGGGAGTTGGTCAAATCCGGCTGAACGCTCCCTCGGTCGTTTATGTTCTCGTTTGGGATACTGCACTATTGAAGATGTCATTGAGATTGGTTTACACGAGTTTTTAGACCAGATGCAGCGTTCTTTGAATGAGGTGGGGGGAAATATTGCTATTAGTTTCTTTGGTCAAGATGTTCCGGAGGAGGAACGGGAAGAACCTCTCACTCAAGCTCAAAGTCAAACACTGTTACTAGAAAAAGTCTATGGGTTAACTTAAGGGAATAGAGAATAGGTAATAGGTAATGGGAATGGGTCAAAACTTTTACCTTTTGCCTCTTCCTTGACTTTTTCAGCCAACCCCCATTACACAGAAAGAGGGGGTGAGTTCCCCCTCTTTCTGTTCTCTTTTCTTTTCTCTCTGGGCTTACTATACCACAGGTGACAGACGAAGTTCAAGCGATCGCATCTTGGGTGACAACGGCTTCAACTTGCACGGTTTCTTGTTCGGTGTTAACGTCTGTAATCGCCCAACGCAAGGGTTCTCCCCGTTTTTCTAACTCAGCCTCAATGGCTTTTTGCAGTTGAACAGGACTGTCTTGGAGGTCAATTTCGGCGGTAATGAAATGAGTAGTCATGGCAATTGCTAAAGGGTTTAAAGAGTTGTAAATTAATGATCAAAGAGACTCAGAATAAGGTCAGGGGGATTCATGAATTCCCCCAACAAAAGGGGTTTAACCTGCTCCAAATTGACGCTTATAAATTTCTTCCTCTTGGTCAGAAATAATTTTGAGATCAGAACGAGGATAGGCGACACAAAGTAAGGCATAGCCTTCTTTTTGTAAGTCAGGAGATACCCCCATTGCATCACTTTGATCGACTTCTCCTGAGAGAATTTTCGCGCCGCAGGTGGTGCAAACCCCGGCATTGCAGGAGTTCGGGAGTTCGATCCCTTCATCTAAAGCCGTTTGTAAAATAGTTTGATGGGCGGGAGCTTTCAGGGTGTAGGTGGTTCCCTGATGAGTGATTTCTACGGTGTAACTTTCGGTCATGGGGCAAAATAGGGTGAAGAATGAGGAAAAGGCAAGGCTTAAGAAGATGGGGATCCTTGCCAAGGAGAACCCCCTAAACCTCAAAGTCGAGGGTTAGAGGGATTCTAACAGTGGTGGTGTGTCACTAAGGCTTTAGGCCCCGATTTTCAATAATTCTACATCGAAAATGAGGGTTGCATTGGGGGGAATGACCCCACCTGCACCCCGCGCTCCGTAGCCGAGTTCAGAGGGGATAATCAGTTTACGTCGTCCTCCCACTTTCATGGAGCCAACGCCTTCATCCCAACCTTTGATCACTTGTCCAACGCCAATTTTAAAGGAGAAGGGTTGACCGCGATCGCGAGAACTATCAAATTTTTGACCGTTTTCTAGGGTTCCGGTGTAATGAACGACAACAGTTTGTCCTTTTTGCGGACTGGCTCCGGTACCCTCAACAATCTCTTCATACTGTAAACCGGAGTCGGTCGTTACGATATTTTCCACGTTATTATTTTCTACTGGTAGTAAATCCGCCGCAGAAGCCACGAGGGGAGGTGTTGCCAACACTCCGCTAGGCACTTCGGCACGGGGTAAGTTAGAGGGGGTCAGTGTTTCTGAGGCGATCGCCTCTTGGCCCTTACCACTATTAAACAGGAGGGACAGGACTAGAAGCAAGCTACAGACAACAACAACCCCAAAACTAAGTAAAATCTCTCTCATACATTCTCCTGATGGTGCTTAACGCCAGATCTTATTCTCTAAATCTCTCACCTGACGCTCCAATCGATCAATCCTTCCCCGTAATTCGTCCACCTCAGACTGACGGGAAACCCCTAAATCCTGTAGTACATTACGAATTTGACGCTGCATCTGTTCTTCAAAATTCCCTTGATCGCTTTTGATGCGATCCATCACATCATTAACCATGGTTTTGGCGTGTTCTGGGTCAATTTTCCCCTCTTTTACCAATTGATCCCCGACTTCGCGCAACTTCTCAGCGACAAAGGAAGTCGTCCCCACTCCGGCAATCAACAGGTCTTGAATCCAATTGTTGTTATCCATGTTGCACTTGCTTCACAACTCCTCTATGATGGCATATCCCCTCGGCAATGGTTAGGGGGTTAACCGGACTCTCCCCTCAAAATTTGGGTTCTGGTTGCCCTTGCTCGTAAAGATTCTTAACACAAATCGTTGTCAAATCAGTTTAACCTAGCAAATTAGGCAGTTTGTTAATGTCGATTCATTTAAGATCATAAAACGGGATATATAACATGAGTGTTAGTTTAGCAGAAGTTAATTTAGCCACAATGCTACGAGAAGGGACGAAAAAATCCCATACTATGGCGGAAAACATGGGGTTTATTAAATGCTTCCTCAAAGGTGTGGTAGAGAAAAATTCTTACCGTAAACTAGCGGCTAATCTCTACTATGTTTATGGGGCGATGGAAGAAGAAATGGAACGCCTCAAGGATCATCCCGTTTTGTCTAAGGTTTATTTCCCTGAATTAAACCGGAAAGCCAATTTAGAGCGAGATTTGTTCTATTACTACGGCGCAAACTGGCGCGAAGAAATTGAACTTTCTCCCACAGGTCAAGCCTATGTTAAGCGGATTCATGATGTGGCGAATGAGAAGCCGGAGCTATTGGTAGCACACCTTTACACCCGTTACCTGGGAGATCTTTCCGGAGGACAAATCCTGAAAAAAATTGCTCAGACAGCGATGAATCTTTCTGATGGCGAAGGGACTGCTTTTTATGAGTTTGATCAGATTCCCGATGAGAAAGCATTCAAAACCAACTATCGCGCTGCTATGGACAGTTTACCTGTGGATCAACAAACGGCTGAAGCCATTGTTGATGAAGCGAATGACGCGTTCGGTATGAATATGAAAATGTTCGGAGAATTAGAAGGGAATTTGATCAAAGCCATTGGTCAAATGCTGTTTAATTCTTTAACTCGTCGTCGCAGTCGTGGCAGTACCGACGGCGAATTAGCCACCGCCGAGTAGAAGCCAAAATTCTGGTCTAGGACTAGATTATTTTAGTGCTAGAGCAATCCTCAATAGATTGTAGTAAGGGGAATTCATGAATTCCCCTTACTGTATGAGTTGAAGTGGTAAAAAGTACACCTTCAAGGGGATTGTTCTATCTTAAATGTTGTAAGAGGACTCCAGTTAGAGCGCCGCCTAACAGTGAGATGAATCGCGACCAACTCAGACTGAGCGCAGCGAATCCTTATAATTCAGCTTGGTTCTCGATACAACGCTTTAAGTGTTCAACGCTAACACCGCCACAACTGGCAACAAAAGAAGCGCCAGTCCAAAAGAGAGGCTGACCATAGAAATATTTCTCAGAAATTTGGAGGAATCCGTCCCCTAATACCTCCCCTAAACCAACCCCAGCAAGAAACCGGGTTGCGTTCATCCTCTCATAACTGCCTCCAACCCTTGTTAAAAACCCGGTTTCTGACCAAACCACTGAACAATAAAATCCTTAACCTGTTCCTGATTAAAGTCAAGAGTGCGATAGGTTTCAAACTCAGGCAACCCATTAGGATTAGCTTCCCAAATATTGAGACGACAGGTTAAAACAACTCGCGCTTTTTTAACCCATCCAGTCAAAAATTTGTTAATATTACTGAGGGGAGAAACTTCAGTTTTCATCTCATCCACTCCATCCAACAATAACCACACTCTATCACTACTAAATAAGTCAACTAGAGCTTGTTTTTGCTGTTCTGTTGGCTCTAAAACCTTCAAAGTATCTTTAAGCCATTTTGTCAATAAATACTCCTCAAGAGTTAATCCCCCTAAATTTTCTAAAGGAATCCAAATCACACAAAAATCCTGTTTTATTTCCTGACTAATTCTATCTAACCAAGTTGTTTTACCTGCCCCCGGTTCTCCTACAATTGCCAAATTATTACTCGTTTTCCTAATAATCTCATCTAAAAACTCTTGATATTCATAGCTTTTTTCAATTTCTGTCTTATCTGGCAATTGACCTTGCTGCATCACTGAGTCTGTATTCTCTGCGTCAGAATTACATCGGGATGTTGTTTCGGACTTAACTAATCCTAAAGGTACATCAATATTAACTTCATGCCCCATTCCTCGTCCTGTCGCTTGATGTCTCTTGGGTAGCTCATTCAGAATATCTATACAAATCTTTTGCCAGTCAATTGATTTTTCTAGAACTATAGATGAATTATGGCTTTTTTCCCATTCTGTAAACTTAATCTGCCATAACCAACGGTGAGCTTTTTCCCAAGGACTTTCACCTTTTTTGCTTCTTCCTCGCTTATTGTTTTCTGGGATATCACAGCCTTCTTTTTGTAAAACAGGGTAAATATTATTTTTTAACTCATCTAGAAGCTTTTGTTCTTTTTCAACTGGATCTCTTGTCCAATCAATTCGCAATTCTGTATGAGGTTTAACCGCATTTTCATGGGCAAAGCGAACTAAAAAGGCTTTTCGGGTGTCGCCATAAAAACCATATTTGTTGGCTAATTCTTCTAAAAACTGGCTGTAAATTTGTGGGTTACTCATCTCACCTAAAATCTAGTCCTTTTATTCTAGTGTAAAACATTTACCCAAAAAACAATAGATTGTAACTAATTGTTTTGTATTTTTTGCTTGACCCATTTGTTGGGTTACGCTATCGCTTCACCCAACCTACAAATAGAGATTTTCTATTTGATTATATTTTAATTCTATTTTTCGCTAATTTATTCTCTATTTAGCTTCTTTTAGTTTGAAATCATCCACTTTAAAAGTGATTTCAAACATGGAAATTAAAATGAATAAAAAAGCAAAAAAACAACTCAAAAAGTTGCCCGAAGCTTTACAAAAGCGTCTGGAGAGTCGCCTAAAAGAGTTAGCCGAAACCGTCAATTTATCCAATGTTAAAGCCCTTAAAGGGGTGAAAGGATTGTTTAGACTGCGTGTAGGAGATTACCGCGTGATCTACGAACTGCAAGGTAATCAGGAGGGAATTTTGGTGTTGGAACTTGGACACCGACGGGAGATTTACCGATAAAAAATGGGTCTTAGCTTATCAAGGAAGAATGCACAACCTTGACACTCTTCCTTGTGGCTATCCGTCCCCTCACTCCGACTCAGTAGCGTTTTCCAGATTGTCCCGAAGTGCTTGCACTTGCTCAACAGAAAGTTTGCTCAAATCGGCAACCTGTTCTACACTCATGCCACACTCCAGTAAATGGATGGCTATTTCCTGCCTCCCTTGCTGAATCCCTTGCTCCCTTCCTTCTCGGATTAGGTCTTGATAGATCACAGATTCTTTCATATATTAGCCCAGCCAAGATGGAAGTAGAAGAGGCAATGTCTGCCCGGATTCGACGGTTGGGGAGTTCCTCAATTCTGCGGGCAACGTCTCGCAGTACGTCGGCTTTGTCCTCGTTTTGGCTTAGAATTGCAAAGGGTAATAAACCCGGTTGGTTGAAGAATAGTTCTGTGGAATGTGTTAGTTTTCTGGCTCCCCAAAAACTTGTAACTCTCGTGGCATTAGTTTTTTTATACCGTACCCTATGCAGGCCTGTGCTTTTTTGAGTCCATGGTGAGAACTGCGTTAGGATGGTGATCGGACGATGATCCACGATTTTTGAAGGCTAGTGGTCTTATGGAACAGATTACGGATCAAATGCTCAATGCCGATTTAGCGGCAACATTGGATAAGGTTTGTGAGAGTCACAGGGCGATCGCCATTACTCGGCCTGATGGTCGAGGGGTAGTAATGCTTTCACGGGAAGAGTACGAATCTTTGACGGAAACGGCCTATTTATTCCGTAGTCCCACGAATGCCCGACGATTACTCGATTCTATTGCAGAACTAGAATCAGGCGGCGGCCAAGAACGGGAGTTGATCGGGTGACGCTGATTTTTGCTGAAAATGCGTGGGCAGATTATTTATATTGGCAGGAGTGCGATCGTAAAATTCTCAAGCGTATCAATGCCCTGATCAAAGATATTCAGCGACACCCCTTTACTGGCATCGGCAAACCAGAGCCACTCAAACATGGCTTGTCTGGATATTGGTCACGGCGAATCACAGACGAGCATCGCATCGTTTACAAGGTTGAAAATAATGCGATCCAAATTGCCCAACTTCGTTATCACTACTGACGATGAATCTCTCCCCACCTGCCTGGGGCGAGGTGGGGGATTGCGTCGCTATTTTTGTTCAACTAGGCTAATCGGCTCGGCGGTTCCCCCAGTAACCAGGTGGCAATGTCTAGGGGGAATTCTTCGGCAATGTATTTGCAAATATTATCAAACATGATTCATGATAGGGATCCCGCTCTCCCATTCTATTGGCAATTCTGCCTATCAAAACACATCAATTCGCCCATCGTTGCGCAAATAAACGGCCCCTTCTCCTTCAATTTCTCCACCGGGTAAAATCTCAATGCGCAGAACTTGTTCCTCCGGTTGGAAGACATTGGCAAACAATTTTCTCCCGGTGGGTTCCCAAAAAATGAGGGAAAAGTTGCGGATGGTGTTGCCAAATAAGAGGGGAGAAATTTCACCCGGATTGAGATACATTGGGCCGGTGGCGTAGAGTTGTTCAATTTGAATGGGGATGGGGGTACGATTGATCACTTCAACGCGCACTAATTGACCGGGAATCACTTGTAGGGGGGGAGGGGGGCAACTGCTTCCGGCGGTGCAGCTTTGGGCTTGTAGGGCAGGAGAAGGGGACAAAAGGGCGATCGCACTTAACATGATCCACCCAGAACGAATTTTCCACATGACTAGACTTTCATTAAACTAGGACGGTTGGGAGCGGCAACAATTCTCCGACATCCTGATTCTGGCATAGCCCACTGATAATGACACTCTTGAGGATTCCCCCAACATAGACCCAGATAGAGTTCCGTAAAGGTGGCATCTACTTCCGCCCATTCTGCATCCTGTGCCAATTGTTCTACTAATTCCGGGGTGATGGCTTGGGGATCATGCCCTGCTAACCATAATTTTAGGCCGGGGGTGGTTTGATGCCAAAATTCTAAAACGCTGGCCTTACTTTGTAGCAGGATGTCTTTATCCTGTTCCAAAGCAATCAGTTGATTGTGTAGTTCGGGATAACGCACACTTTGCCCTTTAAAGTGACAAGTTCGCCAGACTAAACCGGATACTTGCTGGTCTTTTTGGTACTGGTGAACTTGCTCACGAAATTCTCGATAGGCGTAGACTTTGCCGATTTTGTGACTTCCGAGGAGGGGGGCGAGGACGGGATCATTAAACCGTTGTTCGGCGGATAATAATACCCGTTCCCCTTGCCAACTGGCGCGGAGTTCTTGCTCCAGAATCTCGATCAGTTGCTCCGTTGTATAGGTCATGATTCGTTGCCACAGTCTGGTGTTTTAGCCTATCGTCGCCCCTGTGGGAAGGACAAGGGCGCGGGCTTGTGCTGTCATGATAACGCCAATTTTTATAAACGAATCTGGGTGATGGCAATATTGCCCCCAAAACACACATCTACATCGCTGCCGGGGGTGCGATCGCGCTCTTCATAGACCCCCTCGTAGTGATACAACTCCCCCTCTATACGATAGTTCAAGGGCAAGGGATCGGTACTAGGTTCACAGAACACCAGTTCCGGTTCCGGGGAGCCGGGGGGCAGGTGGGGGAGGTTGACATTCCAAAAACTTTTAGGGGGTAAGGGTAAGTTCATCAATTTGTCAAGTACCCTAGCGGCTCTTTGGGTGGTAATGTCCCAGTCAATCACCAAGGGGCGCTTAATCCAGTGGGAGATGGCAATGGCGGGGATATTGTGGATGGCGGCTTCTCGCACGGCGGCCACGGTGCCGGAGATGTAGACATCTATGCCCAAATTTCCCCCGGCATTAATCCCGGAGAGAACCCAATCAATCTCGCTGCCGTAGTGGGACAGAGCCACGCGGGTACAATCGGCAGGGGTTCCGGCGATCGCATATTCGGTTTCAGAGCGCCGTTCCACCTGCAAGGGATCCCCCGTCGTCACCTGATGCCCACAGCCCGATAATTGACCTTGAGGGGCGAAAATCAGGGCATCTTGGGCGATGGCTTGCTCTAGCGCCCGAATCCCCGGCGCATCAATTCCATCATCGTTGGTTAAAATCAGAACCATAATTTTAGTTAAATTTTTCGTTGCCAAAACTGTAACCTGAGACACAACCGCGTCAGGATTTTCTAGCATGGAAACAATATCATGAGGAGTTGATTCCCGCTATGAAATCTTTACCATCTGCCCTGCTACCCGTCCAACATCCCTCACGCTGGTTAGCCCTCAGTTTAGCCCTCGTTGCCCTCACTCTGCCCATGAGCGCCCGCGCCCAAGAACGCCTATTACGCACCCTCACGGTCACGGGACAAGGCCGGGAGAGTATCGCCGCCACCCTAGCGGATGTGACGCTGGGGGTGGAAGTGCGAGAAAGTAGCGCCACCGCAGTACAGGCGGAAGTCGCTCGCCGGATGAATGGGGTGGTGAATGTATTGCGATCGCGCAATGTGGAACAACTCCAAACTACAGGCATTTCTCTACAGCCGAACTACGAATATCACAACAATCAACAGCGACTCGTCGGCTATATTGGCACCAGCACCGTCAGTTATCGCACCCCCAGCAACGAGGCCGGAGCCGTCATTGATGCGGCCATCCAAGCCGGAGCCACCCGCATTGATGGCATTCGTTTAACCGCCAGCGACAGTGCCATTTCCGCCGCCCAAAAGGTCGCCCTACAAGCCGCAACCCAAGACGCCAAAGCTCAAGCCGATGCTGTCCTTGCCACCTTAAACCTCACCCGGCAGGAAATTATTAGCATTTCCATCAATAGCGCCACCCCACCCAGCCCCCGCCCCCTGATGCAGCGCGCTGAAGCGATGACCGCAGATGCTACGCCGATTATTGGGGGAGAACAGGACGTGCAGGCCTCTGTGACGCTGGAGATTCGCTATTAAAATTCCGCGTCATTGTAGGTGTTTTGGTTAGCATAGGCTTCATTATCCCGTTTGGAGCCTAACAAATCCAGACGCTCCACGCGAATCACAGGTTTAGAGCGATTGGCTCCGGTATTGCGATCGCTCCACGTTTCAATCGTCAGGGAGCCTTGAATCCCAATTAAGCTCCCCTTTTTCACATAATTAGCGGCAATTTCTGCCGTTTTACCCCAAATCTTTAAATTAAACCAATCGGGCTTATCATCCCGTTTCATCCGGTTAACTGCCAAAGTCAACTCACACAATACCGATCCAGACTCAAAATAACGCACTTCGGGATCTCCCCCAGCACGCCCCACTAAATTCACTACATTTAAACTGGTCATCCTTAAATATCTTCTTTCTCTAAGTAGTACATCCATTTTGCCATTTCCGCACCCGAAAATCAACTGTATTTAGGGCTTGTAGAATCAGGGAACAGGGGAGAGGGAGAATTGAGAATTATTCCCTCTTGCATGAGTGCCTATTCCCCTGTTGAGTCTAGCGTTCGTTTCGTCCCCACTCCAGCCCGTTAGCGCATAGTGACAAACTCTTCCGCCGAACTGGGGTGAATGCCGATCGTTGCGTCAAAGTTGGCTTTCGTCGCTCCGGTTTTGAGGGCGATCGCAACCCCTTGAATAATTTCCGCCGCATGATCCCCGACCATGTGGGCGCCCACCACCCGATCCGTATTCGTATCCACAATTAATTTCATCATGGTTTTTTCCTCTTTTCCCGCCAGAGTGTAATACATCGGGCGGAACTTGGTGCGATAGACCTTCACCGCCTCACCATATTTTGCCCGTGCTTCCGCCTCCGTGAGTCCCACCGTGGCTGCTTCTGGGGTAGTAAATACTGCACTGGGGATGTTTTCATAACTCATCGTCCGAGACTTGCCGCCAAACATAGTATCGGCAAAAACCCGACCCTCATTAATGGCTACGGGGGTTAAATTCACCCGATCCGTACAGTCTCCAACCGCGTAGATATGGGGTTCTGCGGTTTGACTCTCTTCATTGACCGCGATCGCCCCCTGATTCACTTCAACCACCGTATTTTCCAACCCCAAATTCTGGATATTGGGAATCCGTCCCGTTGCCGACAAACCCACTACATCCGTCTCGACCAACTCCTCCCCATTAGGGCCCTTCAGCGTCACCCTTAACCCCTCAGCCGTCCGTTCAATCGCCACCGGATTGGTCTGAGTTAAAATCCGAATACCATGTTGAACCATAGCCTCCTGAATCGTCGTGCGCAAGTCATCATCAAACCCCCGCAGGATCTTGTCCTTGCGAATAACCTGCGTCACCTCAGTTCCCAAACCATGCAGCACACAGGCAAACTCACAGCCAATATAGCCCCCACCAATAATTAACATCCGTTTCGGTTGCTCCGACAACAGGAAAATTTCATTAGAGGTAATCGTGTGTTCAATACCCGGAATATTCGGTTTAACAGGTTTTCCCCCCACCGCAATTAAAATTCTTTCGGCCGTGATCTTCTCCTCTCCCACTTGTAGAGTGTGGGAGTCAATAAACGTCGCCCGGTGGCGGAACACCGTCACCTTAGAATTATCTAACATCCGTTGATAAATCCCATTCAGTCGTGTCACCTCATCATTCACGACCCGAATCATCTTAGACCAGTCTAGATGACTTTCTACCGCGCTCCAGCCGTAGCCTTGGGCATCTTCAAACTGATCGGGGAAGCGAGAAGCATAGACCATGAGTTTTTTCGGAACACACCCACGATTCACACAAGTTCCCCCCAAGCGATCATCTTCGGCTACAGCCACCTTCGCCCCATATTCAGCCGCTCGTCTCGCGGTAGCAATCCCCCCAGAACCTGCACCAATAACAAATAGATCATAGTCGTAGCTCATGGTATTACCCTCTCATAACTGGTTGACTCTTTACTCCTTGACATCCTCTCCGACCTAAAGGCGCGGAGATTCCCAGACCTCACGATCACGGGTGCAGCCCAATGTTCTCCGCAGCAAGTCCTCTTGCTCTGGAGTGGGGTAGAATCGATATCGGAACGCCTTCTGAGTCATGTTCACATTCTAACAGGCCAAATGCCAAGCCGTCCTAAAAGGACGGGGTTTCAAACCCAGGAGCGCTGATGATACGTTGACCTGTACTTGTAGGGAAAATCCCCGTGAGGAGAGCTTAATTTAATCGCAGATTAGGGCAATGCGCTACAATACCAAACCAAGTAATGTGTTCAGATCATAAAGTTCACCAAAAAAACAGATCACATTAACAGGGGGTGTCTTCATGAACCTATTCAAATCATTATTAACTCAAAAAAAAAGTTTATTTTTCCTTCTACTCAACTCCAGTATAATCCCTTATTTTTTCTGGTCAAATCTCCCCCTTTATGCTCAATCCATTACCTCCTCAGATGATGGCACCGGAACAATCATTAAATCCCAGAATAATACTTACCTCATCCAAGGGGGAACAACCGTAGAATCTAATCTATTCCATAGCTTTCAAGACTTTAACCTACCCCCCAATCACATCGCCCATTTTCTCTCCCAACCCCATATAAAAAACATCTTAGGTCGAGTAACCGGAGGTAATTTATCCCTCATTGAAGGCTTAATTCAACTCACCGGAGGCTCTAGTAATCTGTATCTAATGAATCCCGCAGGCTGGCTTTTTACCCCAGAAGCCAGCCTCAATATTCCTGCCAGTTTTCTCGTAACCACTGCCTCCCATATCGCCTTTCCACAGGGCTTATTCAATGCCTTTGAAGTGAATCATTATCCTGACCTAACCGGAAACCCCATCGGCTTAATTTTCCCAGTCCAATCATCAGGAACAATCCTCAATAGTGCTGATTTAAGCGTCAATCCGGGTCAAAGTTTACACCTAATTGGTAACAGCGTTATTAGTACCGGAACCCTGCACGCCCCCAATGGCAATATTACCATCACCGCCATTCCTGAACGCAACGAAATTGAAATTTCTCAAGACGGTTCACTGTTAAGCTTAGTCTTTCCCGCCAGCGCTTTTCAAGAGGATTATTATCCCGTCACTCCCTTTCAAGCCGTAGATATTCCTCGTTATCTCACCGGGAACCCAGAACGACAAGCCCAAACCAAAACCCAAGTTGATTCCTCGGGAAACATACAAGTAAATGGCAGTAATATTGCCCTTGCTTTAACTCCCGGAACAGCCATAGTTTCAGGCAAAATAGATGTTTCCCATGATTTATCTTTTACCCAACAAAATATTACAATCTTAGGACAAAATATTGCCTTAATTGATGCCCAAATTAACGCATCAGCCAGAACAGGAGGCGGCAATATTTACATCGGGGGAGAGATTCAAGGTCAAGGAAATTTATTCACCGCACAACATACTATTATTACTCCTGAAACTCTTATTCAAGCCAATGCCATTCAACAAGGCAATGGGGGAAAGGTAATTATTTGGGCTGATGAAACTACCCAATTTCACGGCAAAATTGAAAGTCAGGGAGGACAACAACAAGGGGACGGGGGATGGGTTGAAGTTTCGGGTCAACAAATCCTAGATTTTCAAGGACAAGTAGATACAACCGCCCGAGATGGACAACCGGGCACCTTATTCCTCGACCCCGTAGACTTAGAAATTGTCGCTACCCGAGGCAATACAACCAGCACCGTTTTAAGCTTTACTGACTTACCTCAACTCTCCCGTTTAGAGGCTTCTATTCTCAATCAAGCCACCTCTAATATTATTTTAGAAGCCACCAATACTATTACGTTTAATGCTCCCGTTAACTTAATTAATCCCAATGTAGGCTTAAAGGCCTTAGCTCATCAAGGAATTATAGTAAATGCCGATATTACAACCCAAAATGGAGCAGTGTTTTTAGATGCCAATAGTGATAATTTAGGCGGAGGAGAATTGCTCATGCAAAATGCCGCAATTCGCACAGGAAGCGGTGATATTACCCTTAAAGGAACGGGACTCCCCGGCAGCGCTCCGGGTGGCACAGGTGGCACAGGAATCACCCTCAATCAAAGTCATTTAATCACCAACCAAGGCCATATTTCCCTGATGGGGGTAGGGGGTGAGGGAGGACAAGGCTTGAATCAGCCGGATGGGGGGATGGGGGGGAAAAATGAACAAGGAGGGGCGGCCGGACTTCCGGGGGGGGCCGGGGGTGCGGGTGGGGTGGGAATTGCCCTGATGAATAGTTCCCTTGTCTCCACAAGTGGCTTAGTGCAGTTAACGGGAATCGGTGGGAATGGAGGCCAAGGCGGTCAGGGCGGCGGAGGTGGGGGTGGGGGGAGTAATCCCAACACAGTGGCCCTGAGTGGCGGTGAGGGGGGTTTTGCTGGAGGTCGCGGGGGGCGAGGAAGTGCCAACACGAATCAAGGCCTAGGAGGCGGTTTCGCGGGAGATGTAGGGGGAGGACATGGAGGCGGCGGGTCGGGGGTCAACCGTGCCGGAGGGGGCGGCGGGGGCGGCGGTTTTGGGGGCATGGGCGGTTTAGGCGCGGTGGGGGATGGAATGCCCGTTCTGGGGACTGCTGGCGGCGCTGGCGGGGCTGGTGGTGGTGGGGGTGCAACGGCGACTAATGGCGG
Source organism: Spirulina subsalsa PCC 9445 (assembly GCF_000314005.1). Lineage (NCBI taxonomy): Bacteria > Bacillati > Cyanobacteriota > Cyanophyceae > Spirulinales > Spirulinaceae > Spirulina > Spirulina subsalsa. The sequence goes on along the minus strand of NZ_JH980292.1, from coordinate 1,563,766 downwards.
CGGGGGCGGTGGTGATGCCGGACGAGGGGGCGGCGCTGGGGGGGTTAATCTGTTTGGTAGCGGGGGCAGTGGGGGCAATGGGGGCGGCCTTGGGGGTGATGGCGGAACGGCCAATGGGCATGGGGGAGATGGGGGAACGGGAAGCGGTCAAGGCGGGGCTGGCACGGGGGGCGGTCGGGATGGAGAGGATGGCTTGATTAATGGGGATGGCGGGAGTAGTGGGTTAGTGGGCTTAAATTCCGGCGGTGGCGGCGGCGGTGCGGGGGGTCGCGGGGGTGATGGGGGTGTTGGTGGCGTGGGGATTGTGCTGTCTGGGGCAGAAATCAAAACAGCCCCGGGGGGGCTGCGGTTAGTGGGTACGGGGGGACAAGGGGGCCAGGGTGGCACTGGGGGCGGTGGCGGCGGCGGGGGTCGCGGTGTGGGGGGGGTGGCGGCGGTGCCGGGGGCGCTGGGGGGCGCGGTGGTGCTGGGGGGCTAGGGGTTTGGGTAGAACCGGGTCGGGTTTTTCAGGCGGCACAAGGGGGGTCTAGTGCGTCTCGACCTCGGGGGGCTGGCGTGAGTTCTGGTCTGGTTGTTCGGGGTGGGGTTGAGGTGCGTGAGGTTGTGACGGGTGGCGGGGATGGTTGGGGGATGGGTGAGGGTGCAGGGGTTGAGGTTAATCCGGTGGGTTCTTCTGTTCTCCCTTTGGGGGTGACTACTTCTCGGGTGGATTGGGAGGAGGAGGAGGAGGGACTGTTGTATTGTTGGATGGCTCCACGGGGGGGGTTAGAGGATGGGGATTTAGGAGAGGCTTTAGAGTTTTCGGCTTGGGGGATTCCGCTTTGTGTACCGAGTCAAGATTAGCTCGGGCTGGAGATAGGCTTGTAGAACAGTCTAGTTCAGATACAATTGAGAACATTCTGGGAAATCTGGGCTTTTTTTTTCATGGCTAGTGCAAGCAGTATTTTTACTATACAATTGAAGTATATTGTTATTACACACAGGATATGAACTCACTATGTCCAGAACCAAACCCCCTTCAAATAAAGTCCTGACAATCCGCTTGCCCGAAGGGGATTTGTCGCACTTAGAAGAATATTGTTTATCTAAGGGGAAAACCAAAACTGAGGTCATCTTAGAGATGATCCGTCGGCTGAAGATTCCCGCCCGCACAATGTAGTAATTCTGCGCAGTTATTCTAGGGTCTGCTGAATAACACGCCTACGCTAGACTCAACAAGGGAACAGGGAACAGATCATCTAAAACTGGCACGATTGCCTATTCCCGACTCCCGACTCCCCAACTCTCGGACTTATTCAGCAAGCCCTATTCTACTCTAGGGTGCATAGATTTGACCAGAGTAACGGTTTTGATTGTCCCTTCAAATTCCCGATGACGACGGCAATACACTAACCCAATCTTTCCCGGTATTTTGAGATAGTCCCCTTCAAACTTAACGTTGGCCGGATAACTCAGAGTCTGCCGACCATGCTTTGACTTGAAACGGGGTAACTGCGCCCGTTTCTCAAAGAAGTTGAGGAAGGGGAATTCCGCAACATTTTTGTTAAAGGCGATCGCCTGTTTCCGCATCAAACCAGTGCAGACTGGAGAAGGGAACCACCAATTTAGTATAGTCAGGGTTCCAGGTTTGATCCGGTGGAATTAAAGCCCGAATGACATCTTGAGAATCCTCCACGCGCAAACTGACTAAGGTTTCTCGGCCAAAGTTTTCCGAGAGAAAGACCTTTCCAGCAATCACTAACTCTTGCTCCGAAACCTCAGACCCTTTGACAGATAACGCTTCGGGACGAATGCCTAAATCAATTAATTTGGGGACTTGGGCTAAGGGGGGTAAGGGAATCTCACAATTACCCAATTTCGCCACCTTGCCCTGACAGTCTAGGGTTAACAGATTCATCTGGGGACTGCCCACAAAGCCTGCGACAAATTTATTAGCCGGATGGGTATAGATGCGACTGGGGGGGTCTAATTGTTGGACCAAACCCTCCAATAATACCGCCACCTTGCTGGAAAGGGTCATGGCCTCAATTTGGTCGTGGGTCACATAGACGACGGGGCGATTTTGGGACTCAAACAACTGTTTTAATTCCCCTCGCACCTGTTCCCGTAACAAAGCATCTAAATTACTCAAGGGTTCATCTAATAAAAATACATCGGGTTTGCGCACCAGCGCCCGGGCTAAGGCCACCCGTTGCCGTTGCCCCCCGGAGAGACTGCGGGGTTTTCGCCCCAGTAGGTGGGAAATGTCCAACTTATCGGCTACGGTGCGCACCCGTTGGGTAATTTCGGCCGGGGGGACTTGACGCAACTTGAGGGAGGTTGAGATATTATCGGCTACGGTCATGTGGGGATAGAGGGCGTAACTTTGGAAAACCATCGCCATATTGCGATCGCCCGGATTCACCGCATTTAGATTCTTCTCCCCCACCCAAACCGTACCAGCCGTCGGTTGTTCCAATCCGGCAATCAAGCGTAACAGCGTGGATTTACCACACCCCGACGGCCCCAACAGCGTGAGAAACTCCCCATCTTCCACCGTGAGACTAATATTTTTCACCGGAACCACCTCCGGCGTGAATTGTTTGCGTAATTCTTTTAAAGTTAAAGTTGCCATTTTTGCTTGATTTCGTAATCGTTAGTTTTGCGGTTTTTTCGTACTAAAAGACCTAGCCCTTAACAGCCCCAGCCGTAATCCCTTGGACAATCCGACGCTGGAAGAATAACACCAACACCAGCAACGGTAACGTTCCTACCACCGTCGCCGCCGCAATGGGGCCGTAGGGGATTTCATAGAGGGAAGATCCGCCAATTTGTGCCACAGCTACCGGAATGGTTTTCATAGCATCTCGGGTCACAAATGTTAGGGCAAAAATAAACTCATTCCACGCAAAAATAAAGGCTAAAATTCCCGTTGTCACTAATGCCGGAATGGTCAAAGGAATCATGATTTTTAACAACATTTGCACCGTACTATAACCATCCATTTTGGCAGAATCTTCTAAATCCCTTGGCAGTTGTTGGAAAAAGCTGCGTAGTACCAAAATCGTCAACGGTAAATTAATCGCGCTATACGGCACAATCAAGGCCAGATAATTATTCCCTAAGCCCACAAATCTGACAATTTCCAACAGTCCTAAAAATAACAACACATAGGGAAACAAACTGACAATTAAAATCCCCCCTAAAATAAAAGACTCTCCCGGTAACTTAATCCGAGCCAAGGTATAAGCCGCAGGTGCGCCCAAGCCTAAACATAACAACGTTGAAAGCAAGGACACTAAGGCACTATTAAACACATACCGCCAAAATCCCGCCCCTAAACTGTTGTAATGATCCCACGTTAAATCACTAAAACTAGGAAAATAAATCGTAGGCAAGGCGGAAATAGCCGCATTGGTTTTAAACGAGGTGAGAACTTGCCATAGTGCCGGAGCAAGGCAAAAAACCACCATAAAAACCACCCCAACCCAGAGTAAAATACTCCGGGATGAAATCTTAAGTTTAGCGCTAGAATGGGCTTGTGACTCTTGAGCAACTGCCATGTTTATCGACCTCCTGAAACATTAATGCGCGCTTTTGAAAGCAGTAATCCGGCGAGGAAAACGGCTAAAATTAATAGGACAAAAGTCACAACCACCAAAGCCGCCCCATAACCAAAGTCTAAATACCGTCTTACTGTGGCGTAGATATAAATAGAAACCGTTTCCGTTGCCCCAGCTGGCCCCCCTCCTGTCATCACTTGTACTAAGTCGAAAATCCCGAAGGATTGGGCAAAACGGAATAATAAAGCAATCACAATCTGGGGGGTTAATAAGGGTAACGTCACCTGACGAAAACTCTGCCAAGGAGTCGCCCCATCAATAGCATGGGCTTCATATAAGTCTTCGGGAATGGACTGTAAGCCTGCTAATAAGAGAATGGCAATAAAGGGCGTTGTTTTCCACACATCGGCCACAATTAAGGCTAACATAGCCCGGGTGGGATCTCCTAACCAAGTGATGTTAGTTTCCCAGAAGGGAAAGCGGGCTAAAATGTCATTGACTACCCCATATTGATCATTAAAAATCCACGCCCACGCTAAACCCATGACGGCGGTAGGTAAGGCCCAAGGTAAGAGGGCAGAGGTGCGAACTAAACCTCGGCCGCGAAAGCTTTGATTGAGAATCAGAGCAAACACCATCCCTAACACTAATTCACAGAGAATACTAACGCTTGTAAAGACGCTGGTATTCCATAAACTCTCCCAAAAGCGACCATCTTCGATTAAGCGGTGATAGTTACTCAGACCGGAAAAAACGGGCTTTAATTGAGTGCCTAAGTTTTCAGTAAATAAGCTGAGGAAAAAAGCCCGCCCAATGGGATAGGCAAAGACAAATAACAGCAGGAGTAAGGCGGGGGTTAATAATAACCACCCGATGCGTTGTTCTCGTTGGCGAATTACATCTTGAGTCATTTTTCAGGAAGTTGAAACTGAATTTGAATGTTGGGACATGGCACAGATTAAGTTGTACCTAATACGTTGCGCGTCTCTCGCGCTGCGGCCTCCATGGCGGCTTCGGGAGTCATTCGCCGGGTAATGGCGGCGCTGAGATAACGCTGTAAAATGTCCGAGGCTTGGGCATATTGGGCGATGGGGGGGCGCAAAACGGAATTTTCGACGACTTCTAACAGTTGAGGATAGTAGTCATAGGCGGCCACAATATCGGGATCGTTAAAGAGGGAACGCCGACTGGGAACATAGCGGGTGTCGAGAATAAATTGTTTCTGCACTTCTCGACTGGTGATAAATTCAATGACGCGCCATGCTTCGTCAGGGTGGGGGGTGGTTGCAGAGATGCCTAAGCCCCAGCCCCCTTGACAAGCGCCGCTTTCTTCGCCCGGAAGGTGTACCATGGGCTGAATGGCGAATTTATCGGCAATGGGGGAGTCGGCGGCTAATCCGGCGACATAGGGCCAGTTGCGTAAAAATAGGGTGTTGCCGTTTTGGAAGAGACGGCGGGTTTCTTCTTCGGCGTAGGTGGTGACACCGGGGGGGGAAATGCCTTTGTCTATGGTACTGCGCAGGAATTCTACGGCGGCGATCGCATTGGGTTGATCTAAGCCGACTTCTAGGGTATCAGGATCCACCCAAAACGCCCCATGTCCCCGCAAAATTTCCACAAACATGGCCGCTAATCCTTCGTACTGTTGCCCCTGCCACAAGTACCCCCACTGGGCTAAACCTTGTTCTTGCACGGATTGGGAAATCTGGATTAAGTCGTCAAAGGTGCGGGGGGGATCATACCCGGCTTGGGCGAGTAAGTCGGTGCGGTAGTATAACATCCCGCCATCGGAACGGAAGGGGATGCGATATAAACCCTCTTGATAACGCCCTCCAGCTAAGTCTCCGGCGAGGAAATCGGCCTCATCTTCTGGGGAAAGGCGATCGCTTAAATCCATCAACCAACCAGCCGCCGCAAATTTGGGCACCCAAACAATATCTAAATACACCAAATCATAGGGCGAATCCCCCAACAAAAAGGCCGAGGTGTAAAGATCCTCTACTAAATTAGTGGCATTGGGCGCTTCGACTAACTCTAAATCAATATCTGGATTCGCGTCCTCAAAGGCTGCCTCCATGTCTTGCCACTGATTCGCCTCTAGCGCCTGCATCATCACCTGAATTTTCACCGGAGACTGAGTAAAACCCGGCACCAGCAGCCATTGCAACAAGACCAAAGTCCCCACAATCCAAGCCCCAAACTTGAACCATCGGACTTTAACCCCTCGGGAATGCCAGATCCTCAAAACCGGAAAAAGCGACCAGAGTTTCTCCCGCCCTTTTTCTGTCCAGTTTTGATAAAACTCCCCCCACCTTTGCCAAAGAGGAATCTTTATCCAAGCACTCCAAAACTCAGATAATCGAGAATTATTAGATCGAGAATTATTAGATCGAGACATAGGGCAATGATCAGCAATGGGACTTGTCAGGACTGATCACAACTCCACTCACCCCGCTATTAATCTAGAGCGGACATCATCGGGATTCGCAGTCACGGAAACCAGAAGCTTGAACTAAAACCTAAATCCCTGCAATTTAGAATCCTTGCAATGAACTCAACCCTTAGCTCGAACACCGCTCAAACTGAGAGATAAATCTACGAGATAAATCTAAATAACTCCCACCTTCACAAACTGCTCTAACTAGCGTGGAGTCTGTAATCAGCAAATTTTTTTAGGTAAATTTTTACCTTACATTATAAATAACATTACAATATTTTTTCTGATTTGTCAATGCTTATGTTTGCATATTGTCTATACAGGTGTTCTGTGAAACTCCCTATAAATCAGGTACTACCAAGTTTTCAGCACTGATCCGACCGGGTAAAAACACAAAAAGTAATATTAAGAAATGTTTTGATACCCTGTAGCACAAGACGCGTGAACACTCACAAAGTCGAGAGTCGCCTGATTCTCAAGCTCCGGCAGAATTGCAAAATTTTGTTAACTATGTTAGACTGATCTGGGACTGCTCAGTTTAAATCCGAGTAAATTGATGAATTGAGTTAATAGAATCTGGTAAATTGCGGAATAATAACTTGCACAGTAATTAATGGACTATTTAGTTAACTGAAATGGTTCAGTTTATGGACTTTTCCCCAAGTCAATCACTCTTTTTAACTAGCTCATTGAAACTAGCTCTAATCTAGATTGAATTGTAATCTAGATTTCATCAGGAGATTTTCACCGATTCAACGTTCATCGGTTGCCAGCGATCTTAACCAGTTTAGCATCTGTCTAGGAGGACAATTCAAACATGGCCAAAGTTGCTACAGATAACATTAAAGCCTACCTGCAAGAAATTGGGCGGACTCCTTTGCTTAGTCGCGCCGAAGAAGTGGAATTAGCAACAAAAGTCCAGGCAATGTTACCATTACTGGAGAAGACAGAGCGAACAGCACAGGAAGAAAAAATTGTCCAACAAGGGCAATATGCACGCCAAAAAATGGCTCAAGCTAACCTAAGATTAGTGGTATCTATTGCTAAAAAATATCAGCATCGTGGGTTATCTTTACTGGATTTAATCCAAGAAGGAAGTTTAGGTCTTATGCGGGGGATTGAGAAATTTGATCCGACCCGAGGTTATAAATTTTCCACCTATGCTTATTGGTGGGTGCGTCAGGCGATTACCCGTGCCATAGCTGAACAAAGCCGAACCATTCGCCTCCCGATTCATATTACCGAACAGGTCAATCAAATCAAGCGGATTACCCGTCAACTTTCCCAAGAATTAGGGAGAAAACCCACCGAGGAAGAGATTGCCACCGAATTAGAAGTTGATATTTTTAAGTTGCGGCAGATTTGCCAAGCCGTTTACCGAACAAATCCTAAAAGTTTGAATGTCACGGTGAAGGATGACGACCAAACGGAATTAGGGCAATTATTAGCCGACGATTCAATTTCTCCGAGTGAGTTCGCCAGTCATCAAGAGTTACAAAGTCATGTGCAAGATTTATTAGACAGTTTACCTGCTCGACAACGAGAGATTATTAGTTTACGTTTTGGTTTCCAAGGGGGCAAAAAGATGAGTTTTAAGGAAATTGGGAATCATTGCGGCATGAGTCATGAACGAGTGCGGCAATTGCAAAATAAGGCCTTGCGAACTCTCAAGCGTAATGCCTTCCGTTTGCGGGAAGTTGCGGGTTAATTTTCCGCTAGGATAGGAGGTGCTTCCTAGTAACAGAAAATTTACTCAAACTTACACGAAAACCAAAAACCTGTTTCCTTTTTTTGTGATTTCCATTATGCACGCCCTGTCTATTCCCACTTGGATCATTCATGTGTCGAGTGTTGTTGAGTGGATTGCTGCGATTTGGTTGATTTGGACTTATAGTGAGGTGACAGGCGATCGCACTTGGCGCAGTTTATCTTGGGCAATGCTCCCCGCCCTCATCAGTGCCATGTGTGCCTGTACCTGGCATTTTTTCGACAATCTCCCCAGCTTAGAATGGTTAGTCACCCTTCAAGCCAGTATGACAGTCCTCGGCAACATGACCCTCTGTTTAGCCGCTTGGTGGATTTGGCGTTCGACTCGTCCCGACAAAAGGGGCGAGAATGGCTTGTAATGCTTGTTGGAGTTCCTCTTGTTTTTGGGGAGTATCCGTTTCCAGAGAAACTCGCAGGAGAGGTTCTGTACCGGAGGGGCGCAGTAATACCCAACTGCCATCTTGTAGGTAGAATTTTAGACCATCTTGGCTGTTAATTTTAGCTAGGGGAATCCCTGCTAAATCCCTTGGGGGGGTTGCGCGCAAATTCTCTAGAAAGGGACGAATTTGAGCCATTGGCAGAGGGAAGTCTAGACGTTGATTGTAGCGTTTTCCTCCCGCTTCTGCGATCGCCTCCTGAATCAAAACCGAGAGAGGTTTTTGAGCAAAAGCGATCGCCTCCACCACCAACAAATTGGCTAAAATGCCGTCCTTTTCGGGCAAATGGCGGCCAATACTTAATCCCCCCGAGGACTCCCCCCCGATCAACACCGGAACCGTTCCCATAATTTCCCCAATATATTTAAACCCTACTGGAGTTTCATAACAATCTAGACCATAAACTTGAGCCAGTTGATCTAAAGCATGGGTGGTGTCGAGGGTGCGGACAATCGCCCCCCGTTCCCCTTTTTGGTAGAGATGGCGAGTGAGCAACAGGAGGATTTCATTGGGGGTACAGTAGTTTCCCTGTTCATCGAGAATCCCAAAGCGATCGCCATCCCCATCCGTCGCCACCCCTAAATCCGCCCCATCCCGTAATACTGCCTCTCGCAGACTCTCCAACTGTGGCGGACTAGGTTCCGGGGAGCGCCCCCCAAACAGAACATCCGGTTCAGAATGAAGGGTTTCCACCTCACACCCATAATCCCTTAAAGCCTGATCTAAATAACCTCGGGTGACAGAATAGAGCGCATCAAACTTAACCCGTAATCCCCCTTGACGAAGACGCGGCACATCCAGCAGTTCCTTTAACTGAGCTAAATAGGCGGGTTGTGGATTAAAAGAGGTAATGAGATCCCCTCTTGTCCCTTGGGGTAAGGCATCAGACACCTCAGATAAAGCATGGGCGATCGCATCGGTAATGTGAGGGGGAGCCGGTGCGCCCCAGTGGGGGATATACTTGAGGCCGCAATACATAGCCGGATTATGACTCGCCGTAAACATCAGCGCCCCTGCTGAGGGTTGAGAACGGGCATAATAAGCTAAAACCGGAGTCGGACAATCCCGATCCACTTGTCCAACCCGGCGACCCATCTCACTCAACACCTCGGCCGCCGTTTGGGCAAACGCAGCCGCCAGAAATCGGGTATCGTAGCCAATGAAGACGGGATGATCCAGAGGATAGACACTGGCCAAATAAGTGGCGATCGCCCGTGTCACCTGACAAACTCGCACAAAAGTAAAATCATCAGCAATAATCCCCCGCCATCCATCAGTGCCAAAGCAAATTCCCGGCTGATCTCCCCTGTTCATCAAGAACCTCCGAGAGTATCGTCGCTGAGTCGTTGGCCGTGAAAAACAGGGTCAAAAATCCGAAGCTGAGTCAAGCTATCTCGGACGCTGGATGGGGAGAGATGATGCGCCAATTGGACTACAAGAGCCGTTGGTCTGGTCGCATCTTTGTCCAGCTTGAGCGCTGGTTCCCTGGTTCTAAAACTTGTTCTGACTGTGGGCATAAGGTTGATAAACTTCCTTTGTCTATCCGTGAATGGGATTGTCCTGCCTGTGGGGCACACCATGACCGGGACGAGAATGCTGCAAAGAACCATTTAGCCGTTCGTGAAACGTTGCGTAGCAAAGGACTTTCGGTGTTAGCCTGTGGAGCAAACGTAAGACCCGAAAAGCAATCGCTTGGACGGCAGGTGCTACGAAGCAGGCACTCTCAGAAGTGATTCTGGGAATCCCCGTCTATGCAAGAGCGGGGAGGAGTCAAGTCCTTTCCATGTCCATCCTAGCTAACGGCTACACTCTAGGCCTCACAACCCCCTTGACGAGAAGACCCAAGACTTAACAGGTCAGCCTTGCCTATTCCCGATGCTTCAGCCTTGGGGCCAAGAGAGTGAAGCCATCCACCGTATCAATTATGACAGACTCCTCCGGTTCAAAGGTGGCGAGGGTGGGGGCATCCAGTAAAACATAATGACCAGAAGCCCAGAATTCTTGCAGTTGAGGCGGTGCAGCAGGTTGGACTGAGCGATCGCTATAATAATCCAAACTCGGGCGATGATAAGCAAAAGAGGTATACACCACCTGTTCCGGGGGCGTATTTTCCCGAATCATTGCCCCAATCCCCCTCACCGGGAACTGTTCATTCACCTCCCAGTTCCAACTCCTAGAGAGCATTAACAGACTTAACACACCATACATCCCCACAAATAACACAGGCAGAAACCGCCGATCCTGTCGCCCCATCAGCCAAGCCACCCCGCCCATCGTAACCGATAATACCCCCGCCATGAGGATTAAGGGAACTTGGGGATCAGCGAGCCAAAAGTACACCATGCCTCCCAATCCATCCACCGCCAAAAAAACTAAGAACCCCCACCAAAAGCGGGAATAACGAGGTTTTTCCTGCCAAAGTCGGGTCAGATATACCCCCACCGTCAAAGCAAAAAAAGGATAGTAGGGCAAGATATACCAAGGCAGTTTAGTTCCCATCAAGCTAATGAGTCCCAAATAGCTCACCGTTCCCACCCCCACCAACACCGCCCAAAGTTCTCGCCGTTCTTGCCAAGCTTGTTGGAGGCCACCGGGGAGAAACAGCAACCAAGGAAAACCATACTTTAATAGCTCAATGAGATAATACCAAGGCGGTCCAGAATTGCCCTCTACAGCATCTGAGAGGCGGTCTAAGTTCTGGGAGAGGATGTGAACCTCAAAAAAGACCTGACCATACTTTTGTAGCTGGGAGTCGTACCAAATGCCCGTTAGCACTAAACCTAGGACAATCCCCACCATGAGATAGGGGTTTTTCAGGGTTTCCCACTGGCGGGAGACGAGCAGAAATAGGATTAAAATGCCCCCCAAGGCGAAAACTAACACCCCTTTAGTTAGGGCAATGCAGGCCAAGAATAAGCCCACCCCCAGCGCCCAGGGTGGGGAGGAGCGCCCGCGTAACAAACAAAAGAGCGCCCCGATGAGGCAGGTATTAATCAAACCATCTAACATAACTAAACGGCCATGACGCACCACCGGGAGCAAGGTTAAATATACGGCGCCGATGAATAGACCATAAACCGGGGGTTTAAACAGTTCTCGCCCCACCCCATACAACAGAGGCACACCCAACGCTGTCACCACGGCCAAGGGGAGTCTAGTAGTCCATTCGTTAATCTGTCCCGTTAAATGATAGCCCAGGGTGATGACCCAGTAGGGTAGAGGGGGTTTGGCAAAATAGGGTTGACCAAAATTAGTTAAATGCCACCAGTTGCCTGTGCGGTAAACTTCCCGGGCTGTAAAAGCATGGTAGCCTTCATCCCAATCTCTGAAGGGAACTCCTCCGAGGTTAATTGTCCACAGACACAGTGCTGCTAGGGTGAGCCCTAGGCACCACTGCCAAGGAGAGCGAGGGAATAGTGTTTTTAAGGAGAAACCTGTCAATTTGGAAAAAAGCTTATAAATTATCAAAAAATTGGGTCTAAAACCTCGTCCTTTTCGGACGACTTTATGCTTTGTATTCTAAGATAAGGTACCTTTAAGTGGTTCATCCCATGATTGTATACGAGTTCAAGTTCAAAGAGAAAGACAAGCAATATCAAGCCCTAGATGAAGCCATTCGTACTAGCCAATTCATTCAAAACAAGTGCTTGCGCTACTGGATAGATAACCCATTGATTGCTTCAGCACTCTGCACGGGTCTAGATTGCTTGCCCTTGTTGGGAAACGGAAATTCCTCGGACTGAAGAATAACAACGGAGCCACAAGTCTGGAAAAATACCGCAGAGATCCTGATCCGGGGTTAATAATAAGAGAAAAAACCAGTAATGAACTGAACTCACCCACCATGACCAATCTTGCAGGATACACACTGGGTCAACGTCTCTATGAAAGCCCATCTACCCTCATTTATCGCGGTGTCCGAGAAGCTGACCAATGGCCTGTCGTCCTGAAATTTCTCACGGCTCAATACCCCACGGTTCAAGAATTAGCGGGTTTACGCCAAGAATACACCCTCTCGAACCAGATAGACCATGAGCGCATCCTCAAAGCGTATGGTTTAGAACGCTATGGTAATGGTTATGTGTTGGTTTTAGAAGATTTTGGGGCGCGATCGCTTCATGATCTCTATCAGGGACAAGGGATGCCTTTAGATGAGTTTTTCCCCGTTGCGCAGGCCTTGGTGGAGGCGCTGGAGGTGATTCACCGTGTCCCGATGATTCACAAGGATATCAAGCCCAGTAATATTCTCTACAATCGGGAACGGCAAGTGGTGAAGCTGGCCGATTTTGGCATTGCTATTTCCTTGAGTCAGGAACAGATGAGCAGTATTAATCCTAATGTACTACAAGGAACCTTAGCCTATTTGTCGCCGGAACAAACGGGACGGATGAATCGCTGGTTAGACTATCGCACGGATTTTTATTCCCTTGGGGTGACATTTTATGAACTGCTTAGTGGCCGTCTTCCCTTTACCAGTAGGGACGCGATGGAGTTGGTTCATTGTCACATTGCTAAAACGCCGCCGGATTTGGCGAGTTTAAATCCGGCACTGCCTCGGTCCCTCTGTGCCTTAGTCCAGACGTTAATGGCGAAAAATGCCGAAGACCGCTATCAAAGCGCGGCCGGATTGGGGTTTGATTTGGCGGCCTGTCACCATCAATGGCTGACTGGGGGGGAAATTGGGGATTTTCGACTCAAGGAGCGCGATCGCACCCCACAACTCTTGATTCCGCAAAAACTCTATGGTCGGGAACAAGAGGTCGCCTCACTCTTGGCCGCTTTTGACCGAGTGGCCACGCTTCCCCCAAGGGAGGAGCCCCCCCATCCCAGTGAATTAGTCCTCGTGGCCGGGTATTCTGGCATTGGGAAAACGGCCATTGTTCAGGAAGTGCAAAAACCCATCGTGGCAGCGCGGGGGTATTTTGTCGCTGGGAAGTTTGACCAGTTTATGCGGATTGTTCCCTATTCTGCCCTCATCCAAGTTTTTCAAGACCTCACCCGTCAGCTTTTATCAGAAACCGACGAACAACTAGCGCAATGGCGGGCAAAATTAACCGATGCGCTGGGTGAAAATGGGATTCTCATTCTTGATATTATCCCCGAACTAGAGCGGATTATTGGACCACAGCCAGAGGTGCCGCTTTTGGGGATGCAGGAGACAAAAAACCGCTTTGACCGGATATTTCGTCAGTTTATCGAGGTATTTTGTCAACCGGAACATCCTTTAGTAATTTTCCTGGATGATTTGCAATGGGTGGATTCTGCCTCCTTGGAGATGATTGAGCTTTTAATCACGAATCCCGACAGTCATTATTTACTCTTGATTGGGGCCTATCGGGATAATGAGGTGGGGCCGCTGCATCCTTTGACCCAGACGGTGGAGACGTTGAAAACGGCCGGGACAGTGGTCAATGAAATCACAGTGCAAGCTTTGAGTGTGGCCAGTGTGGGGGAGTTACTGGAAGATACCCTATCTGGGGAGATTCAACCGGAACAACGGCGGCCGCTGGTGGAGTTGGTTCACAATAAGACCCAAGGCAACCCTTTTTTCTTGACTCAGTTGTTGAAAACCCTCTATGGGGAGGGGTTGTTCCGGTATGATGTGGCGCGCAATGTTTGGCAGTGGGATCTTGCCGAAATTCAGGCCGTGGGATTGACGGATTTGAATATTTTAGAGTTGATGGCGCGGAATATCCACAAGTTGCCGGAAGCGGGACAAAAGGCCTTAAAGTTAGCGGCTTGTATTGGCAATCGTTTCAGTTTGAAGGGATTGGCGACGATTTGCCAAGAGTCTCCGGTAAAAATGGCGGGGATTCTTTGGGCCGCGCTTCAGGTGGGGTTAATTTTGCCGATGGGGGGGAATTATCGGATTCTGGAGGTGTTGGACTCCTCGGAAACGAAACAGTTGCAGGATGTGGCGGTAGATTATCGGTTTCTCCATGACCGAGTACAACAATCAGCCTATGGGTTAATTCCAGAGGCCGAAAAGCAAGAAACTCATTTAAGAATTGGTCAGTTATTATTAGAAAATATTCCCCCAGAGGAACGCAAGGATAATGTTTTTGCGATTACTAATCAATTAAATATTGGCAGGGAGTTATTAACAGACCAAGGGCAGCGTAATCAACTGGCGGAGTTAAACCTGTGGGCGGGGCAACGGGCAAAGTTAAATCGGGCTTATGATGCCAGTGAAAATTATCTAAAACTTGCCTTAGATTTATTAGGGGGAGACAGTTGGCTTAAAGAATATCCATTAACTTTAGAAATTTATACTAATTTAATTGAAACTCAGTATTTTAAAGGGGATTTTCAAGCCGCCCTTGCTTGGATTGAGTCAACCTTACCCCAGACCAGAACCCTTTTGGATAAAATTCCTCTCTATGATTTACAAATCAAAATTCATATTGCTAAGAATGAGCTTCAGTTAACCCTTGATTTAGGTTTACGAGTTTTGCAGGAATTAGGGGTTGATTTAGTGGAAACAATACCCACCGATTTTGATCTGGATCAGGTCTTAGCTTTGCCTAAAATGGATGATCGCCTCAAACAAGCCGCAATGGACATTTTAGGCAATATTCAGCCCGCCGCCTTTATTTTAAATACGGGCTTTGCTTTACCTGTTGTGTATACCATGATTTTTCTTTCTTGGCAACATGGAAATTGTCCAAGATCCTTACAAAGTTATGGCTTAAATGGGTGGTTACTCTGTGGTCCGATGAATGATATTGATCGAGGTTATCATTTTGGCAAGGTGGCGATTGAATTACTGGATCAGTTGAAGGCTAGGGAGTTTACAGCTAAAATCTATTCAACCTATGGCGCATCCATTGGCTGCTGGAAAATGCCTATTCGGGACACCATTCCTTTTTTAGAAAAGGCGATTAAAGGAGGGTTAGAAACGGGTGACTTAGAGTTTGCCTGTCATGCCGCTATTTTCTTTTGTGAACATCCCTTTTTTGCGGGGGAAGCTTTGATTAATGTCATCAAGCGGCAACGGTTTCATCTGCAATTAATTGAGAATTATAAACAAGAGTATCAACTGAATTATCTAACCATTATTACTCAAGTTGCATTGAACCTTCACCAAGCAGATAGTTTTCATGAGCTAATGGGTGAATTATTCGATGCGGAGCTAATGTTACCCCTCTTTTTAGATACCCAAAACATCAATTCTGCTTTTTATACGCTGTTTGGTCAATTAATCTTAGGCTATACCTTTAAACAGTATGATCAGGCCTTTGAAGCAGGTCAAAACGCTTGGCAATATCGAGCGCCCATTGTGGCTTTATTGGTGTTCAGTCAATATAGCTTCTATTTCAGCTTAACCCTGTTGGCTCGCTATCCTCTGAAGGCGGAAAAAACTCCCTCCCTCGCGGCGGATTTGGCTGTGCTGCAAGAGCATCAAAACCGCTTGCAAGGTTGGCAAAATCATGTTCCTGAAAATTATCAGAATAAATGTTTGTTGATTGAAGCCGAAAAAGCGAGAGTAGAGGGGCGATGTGTGGAGGCAATGGATTTGTACGATCAGGCGATCGCACAGGCCCAGGCTGCGGGCTTTGTCCAAGAGGAAGCCCTAGGCTATGAACGGGCTGGGGAGTTTTACCTTGCTTGGGGACGGGAGAAAATTGGTCGTTGGTACCTCACAGAAGCTTATTATGCCTATATTCGCTGGGGTGCGATCGCCAAAGTACGCGCCCTCGAAACCGAATATCCCCAAATCTTCGACCCCATCCGTCGTCAACAACGCCAAGTCACTAGCCCCCAACAAACCACCAGCATCATCACCACCAGCAGCAACACTAACATCATCGAACAGTTAGACCTCCCCACTATGATGGCGGCCACCCAAACCATCTCAACGGAAATGGTTCTCAGCCATCTGTTAGATAAATTCCTCCGCATTCTTATGGAAAATGCCGGGGCAAATTACGGAGTATTAATGCTCAACTCCGGGGAGCAAATCACCCTAGAAGCCGTTGCCCACCTCAACGACGAACAACTGAATATTCGGCAAACCATCCCCCTGGATATTCACCAGACCTTACCCCAGACGATTCTGCAATACGTCCGACGCACCCAAGAAACCATCGTGTTAGATCAGGCCTATCGCAACGGACGCTTTACCGAAGACCCCTATATTAAGCAAAATCAAGTCTGTTCCGTCCTCTGCACGGCGATTCTCTATCAAGGACAACTCAAAGGGCTGATTTATCTCGAAAATCGTCAACTCCCCGAAACCTTCACCCATGAACGCTGTCTCGTCCTCGACCTCCTGACGACTCAGGCCGCCATTTCCATCACCAATGCTCAACTCTACGAACAGGTGGAACACTATGCTCAAACCTTAGAAAAAAAAGTTCAGGAGCGAACGGAACAATTAACCCTGAAAAACGCACAACTCCAAGGCGAAATAGAACGCCGTCAAGCGGTAGAAGAAGCTTTAACTGAAGCCAACGCCCAGTTAAATCGCTTGGCCTCCTTGGATGGTTTAACTCAAGTGGCCAATCGTCGGGCTTTTGATGCCTATTTAGCCCAAGAGTGGAGCGAGGCGCAACAAACACAACAACCCATTGCCCTGATTCTCTGCGATGTAGACGAGTTCAAAGCTTATAATGACACCTATGGTCATGTTTTAGGCGATCGCTGCCTAGTGGATATTGCCGAGGTCTTACAGCAACAACTCCCTCGCCCCACAGGTTTAGTCGCCCGCTACGGAGGGGAAGAATTCGCCCTCATTTTGCCCGGTTTTGATAGCCCTGCCGCCATAGCCCTCACCGAGCAAATCCAACAAGCCCTACAAAGTCTATCCATTCCCCACGAAGCCTCAACCGTGAGCGATGCTGTCACCCTCAGTCTAGGGATTGCCGCCCTCATTCCCCCAGAGGGAGGCGCTCCGAGTCTGTTAATTGAAGAGGCAGACCAAGCGCTGTATAGGGCGAAAAACCAAGGCCGGAATCAGTATCAAGTTAGTTAGGGCTTGCTGAATAACTCTACTTGTGGGGTTAGGGAACAGGGAACGGGAGCAGGGGAGAATTGATAATTATTCCCTATCACCTATTACCTATTCCCGACTCCCGATTCCCGACTCCCGATTCCCGATTCCCTATTTCCTCTCAATCAAAACTATCATCATCCTCCAATCCCGGCCGAGGAATAGCGGGGAGTTGACGACGATTTAAGCGCCGGAGTGCGAAACCACTCAAAACCGCCACAATGAGAGAACACCACCCGGTTAAAGGTTGTAATAATAAAAAGCCGCCGATGGTGAACATTGAACCAAACAAAAGTAACGTCGCTGTCACCACGCGCAAGGCATCCAGACTTAAATCTTGACCGGGTAAAATCCCCGTCCGTAATCGTTGCCTGTGCCAACCTAACCCACTGGGGCGGACTTGGCGATAAAATGCGTCTAGGGTTGCGTCGGACTCCGGAGGGGTGAGGAACATCACGGTAATCCAGACTAAAGCGGTGAGGCCGGAAATCACCATTAAACGCACGCCGAAATCTGGGATAAGTTCATTCAGTACCGGGGAAGTGCTGGTGATTAAACCAATAACAAATCCGCACAACATGGCGGCTAATTCCGCCGCCGCATTAATCCGCCACCAAAACCAGCGCAAGATTAAAACTAAACCGGGGCCAGTGCCAATGGCAATCACTAAACGGAAAACGGTGGCCACATCGGTAGCATAAAAGGCCGCAATTGCCCCGAATACGGTCACTAGGACGGAGGAAAGCCGCCCCATGAGGACTAACTCCTGTTGGTCGGCATTGGGGCGTAGAAAACGCAAATAGAGGTCATTGGTGAGGTAGGACGCGCCCCAGTTGATGGAGGTGGAGACGGTACTCATGAAGGCGGCAATGAGGGAGGCGACGACTAAGCCTAGTAGACCGACGGGGAGGAAGTCTAACATGAGTCTAGGATAGCCTAGTTCGCGATCGCCTAAATCGGGATAAATCACCACGGCCACCAAGGCCACCACCACCCAGGGCCAAGTTCTCACCACATAATGGAGGAGGTTAAAAAACCAGGCCGCTTTTTCCGCTTCCTCTTCATCCTTGGCGGCCGCCAATCGTTGGATAAACTCACCCCCCCCATCACTACGCCGAAAAGACCACCACTGCACGAATAAATAAGCCGAAAAGGTCGAGGCCGTAATCCCGGCCGTATCACTCCACGTTAGATTCAGATGAAAGGGAACAAAGGCTAAAACATCAATATCCGTCGCTTGCTGCACGGCCGGAATGAGTTCCCCCATCCCCCCCACATGATTCACCGCAATCACCGCGACAATTATTGCCCCAAACAAAGCCAGGAAAAACTGGAAAAAGTCCGTAGCGACGACTCCCCACAATCCAGAAAAACCGGAGTAAATAAGCACAAACACACTCACCCCGATGACACTCCACAGCTTGAGATTGTCTCCCGGAGTGATGCCCAAACTTTGCCACAACTCTAGGGCATCCACCACCTTAACCATGGCTAACATCGCGTAGCCAATACCGATACAGTTAATCGGCACGGCAAATAAAAAGGCCTTAGTTCCCCGTAAAATGGCCGCCATTTTGCCCCCATAGCGCATTTCCGTAAGTTGGGCATCGGTGACAATTTCTGACCGTCTCCAGAGGCGGGCGAAAATATAAATCAGGACAACGTGGGCAATGCCAAAACTCCACCATTCCCAATTCCCGGCAATGCCTCGCGTAGCGACGACTCCGGCCACATAGAGGGGGGTGTCAATGGAAAAGGTGGTGGCCGCCATGCTGGTTCCGGCTAACCACCAAGGCAAGGAGCGCCCGGAAACAAAGAAATCGACTAAACTTTTAGAACCTTGGCGGGAGAGGAATAAACCCACCCCCATGGTCAAGGCTAAATAGGCTGAAATAATCCACCAATCCAATGCTTGCATAGTTTCTCTTATGCCAATTTAACTTGAGTTGTGTGCAGTAGGGGAAGGTTTGGGGCACAGGGAACAGGGAACAGGGAACAGGGGAAATTCAGGCTTTTGCCCTCAAGTCTTTTAGGGTCTGCTGAATATCTCTCTAAGCACTGTTTAATAAGGTTTTCAGCCGTTTTGAGAGCGAGAAAGTGCAAGGTTTTAGCGATAAAGAATCCAAAAGGCTTGCTTTTTTCCGACTCTCTCTCCCCCTTCTCCCCTCTCCCCCTTCCCGTTCCCTAACCCCACGAGTAGAGTTATTCAGCAAAACCTATTTAATTTGGTGTTAGATTTGCCTGAATGCGGGCGTTTGGTTGATTGAACCCAAAAAAATTGGAGTACAGCAGCGCTATACCCCAACTTAGCTAAGGGAAAAAGACTTTTACTTATAAAGTTCGGTGGAAAGGCGGAAGGCCAAGATTCCGGGAATCAAAGCAATCACGAGAGCAACCAGAACTTGTGTATCGGATAAGGGCATGGTTCGATGAATCTCCTTATTGAACAGATAATTTATTCCCCACTTTGCGTTAAGATTGCCCCTTTCTGAGCGCAATCGTTACAAAAATAAATATAAAATTCAGGTTTTGGGGGTCTAGAATTTGGCTGGTCTTAACCCGGTCTTATTAAGGAGATAATCTCCCGATTAGTTATATTTGCTACATTTAGAGAGTTGGAGTCTCTGGTTGAAGGGAACGGGGAGTCGGGGAACAGGACATCTAAAATAGTGAACCATCTCTTCTCTTTGAGACGCGGCGGGTTCTTGTAGCGTGGCAGAGGAAAAACAGACTGAAAAACGTTGTGGTTTAGGTTCGCAAAGTGAGAGGCGAATTGGGGGGAGCGAGCTAGATTTTGCAGTTAGAGGTCAAACCTTATGAAACGGCGCAATTTTTTGGGTTACGCACTGCTTTTTCTGGCGGGATGTAGTGCTAGTCAGCCTTTGTCGAATGCTTTAGGGAGTCGGGAGAAACTCCGATTCACGGTGACGGATTTAAGCAGTGTGGAGGAACTAGAACAGTATTATGGGGAGTTCCGAACGGCCTTAGCGGGTATTCTTAACCTGCCTATTGAATGGTATGCCGTGCCTAATTTTATGGCGGCGGCTGTTGCGTTACAAAATGACCAGGTGGATTTTGTCTTAGCGGGGCCGTCGGAATATGTGACGATTCATGCCCGGACGAATGCAATTCCCCTTGTGGGGGTGACTCGCCCCAATTATTATTCTTTGCTCTCTGTGCGGGCAGGGAGCGAAATAGAGCGGGTGGAAGACTTGAAGGATAAAACCATCGCTATGTGGTCGATTGGGTCTACCAGTGGTCATCTGGGGCCGACTAAATTATTGATTGATGGGGGGTTAGACCCTAAAACCGATGTCAAGATTGAAATGTTGCGGGGGGAAGGACTAGATGCCTTGAAGGAGGGACGGGTGGATGCTTGGGGGGGAACGTTTTTGCGCTACCAAAATCATTTGCAACAACGGGGATGGTCTGAGGAGGACTTTCGGGTTTTGGTGCGGGGGGCGCTGTTGCCCAATGATTTGTTTATGCTGAGTAGTCGGTTTTCTGAGGCGGAAGTGCAGGAGTTGCGATCGCAAATTCTCGCCCATCAAGACTCCCTTCTCGCTAGTTTAGCAGAAGCCGACGATGACAAGTATGTAGGGGCAGAGTTTGTCGAAGCCAAAGATGAAGATTACAACATGGTGCGGGAAGTCTACCAAGCTATTGGTCAAGGAGAGTTCTTATAATCATGGCTGTTTTTAATGTTCCAGACGGTAGAATCAAGTCTACCCTAAGCTTTCCTCGCTGGATGCTCAAAACTAAGAGTATCAATCGCCGTTTTGGTATAGCCAAAAAAATTGGCTATGGCTACGCTGTGGTGATTGTGATTGCTGTTTGTGGCATTGGAGCCGGGTTAGTATTTGGCGACTACTATCAAAAAAAAGCCCAAGAACGCTTAATCCTAGCCCATCGTCAACATATCTTAATTCAAGAACTCGAAAGTGCCGTTTTTCAGGTTCGTCTCCATCCTCAACAATTAATGACGGTGTTAGGGGATTCTCTTTGGTTTGAGTATGAAGTGAATCAGTTTAAAAGCCATGTCGAAGAATCTCAAATCCTAATTCGGGAGTTAGAAGGCTTTATTACCAGCGATGAAACCGATATTGTGGTTGACTCCCAGAGTTTTCAAGGGGTTTTGCAAAGCTATGAACACACGATTGAGGGGTATGATCATTTGATGACGGAGTTATGGGGCAATTTTGACCCCCTTCGTTTATCTGAGGAAGAGCTTCCCGCCGCCCAGCGCCTAGTGTTAAACCGCGTCACCCAAGCCGATTTTAAGCATTTGCGCGTCCAGTTAGAACGCCACTCAGAACATCTGACGCGCATTGCTCAAAGAGCCAGTCTTCAAGCCACAGAAGCGAATTTACAACTTTTGGCCGCTAATCAATTGCGCTTGCGTGTCATTGTTGCCAGTCTGTTCCTGTTTACCAGTTTAGCCGCTTGGTTGGCTTGGCGAACCAGTCGAACTATTGCCGAACCTGTAGAAAAGGTGACTCATCTCGCCCAACGAGTGGTTAAAGAGGGCAATTTTCACCTGCGGAGTAATGTTCGCAGTCAGGATGAGGTGGAAATGTTGGCGACTGCACTCAATCAGTTAATTCAGTGGATGGGGGACTATACGCAACAGTTGCAAGAAGCCCAAGAAACCTTAGAGGAACGAGTTCAAGAACGCACTCAAGAATTACAGAAAACTCTCCAGAATTTGAAATCTACCCAAGCCCAGTTAATTCAGTCAGAAAAAATGTCTAGTTTGGGGCAAATGGTGGCGGGAGTTGCCCATGAGATTAATAATCCCATTAATTTTATTCACGGGAATTTACTACACTTGGAACAGTACAGTCAGAGCTTATTTGATGTGATTAGCTATTATCAACACAAGTATTCTGAGGTGGATTCTGAATTAGAGGAATTATTAGAAGAAAGTGACTTATATTTTATTCAACAAGATTTGCCCCAAATTATTCAATCCATGAAAATGGGGAGTAGTCGCATTAAGAATATTATTCTCTCTTTGCGCAATTTCTCCCGTTTAGATGAGGCGGCGATGAAAGAGGTAGATATTCATGACGGGCTAGAAAATACGATAATGTTGTTAAACAATAAACTACAACATCAAAAAATTGAAATCATTAAAAACTATGCAAAGTTACCCCATATTTTGTGTTATCCTGCCCAACTTAATCAAGTTTTTATGAATATTGTTAGTAATGCGGTAGATGCTTTAAATGAAGGAAATAGTTTAGTTAAAAAAATCTGGATTACAACATCATTAGGTGAACAAAATAATTCAAAGCCTAAAATTATTGTTCAGATCAAAGATAATGGCAATGGGATTAAGTCTGAGGTAAAAGCCAAGTTATTTGATCCTTTTTTTACCACCAAACCAGTGGGAAAAGGGACAGGGTTAGGGTTAACGGTTTGTTATCAAATTATTGAACAACATCAAGGGACTATTGATGTTTTTTCTGAGGTAGGATCTGGGACAGAGTTTGTGATTTCGCTCCCACTTGCGCCAGAACAGATATGAGTAGCCCACAAAGGAATGGGGAGTTCCCGGCAATTTTTTTGAAAAGCCGTAGTGAATAACACCAATGGGTGGGTTAAGAGGGGAGCGACTTCCAAAAGGTGCGATACAATAGGACGGTTTCATCCTCATTCCTCCAACTCGGGGCAATTCCTGCGGACTCCTAGAATTCGGAGAATGAGTCACTCGATCAAGTAGGCAGGAATCAGGGTGTTAGGTTAGTTGCGTACAGTTATTATGGTTGAACAGGTTTTATGACTTTTTCTTGGCAAACGATTGGGACGGTTCTTTGTTGTGGTGTGGTGATGGGGGTTGGTAGTCCTGCGATCGCCCAACGGATAACCCCCCATGATGCTAGGGTGGAAAATACCCTAAATCTGATTGCCCAGTCTGCGATTCCCTCTGGGTGGCAGGTGATTCAGGGGAATGGGGTAGCGTTAGCCCTCCCGAATAGTTATTATGGCGGAAATCCCAGTACGGATTTAGAACGGATTGAAGAGCAACTGGGGGAAGTGATTCCCGACTCCGCCCAACGGGTGAATATTATTCGCCAAAGTCCCATCCCCTTTGCTCTGGTGGCGTTTCATTCTCAGGTGGATTCTCAAGGGACTTTAGCCAGTGTTAATATCACTTCTGCTCCCATTCCCCCCAATACAGAGATTTCAACTTATTTGGATGCAACGGCGGAATTGTTGAGTCAGCGCTTTGAGGTCTTGCAACGAGAAATTGTCCGGGTGAATAATATCTCATCGGGTCGTATTGTCACTCAAGCGAGTATCACGACCCAAGACAATGAAAAGCAAGAATTACAGCAGTTGTTGTATCTAATTCCGGGACGAGATCGGGTTTATATTGTGGTGTTCTCGTCTAGTGTGGTCAGTTTCCCTCAGCAGTTGCCTGTGTTTGAGCAAAGTATTGAAACCTTGGCGTTTTAGGTAGGGCTTGCTGAATAAATAAGGGAATTGGGAGTCGGGAGTCGGGAGTCGGTGATAGGGAATAGGGAATAGGGAATAGGGAATAATTAGGGCTTGCTGAATAAGTCCGAGAGTTGGGGAATCGGGAGTCGGGAGTCGGGAGTCGGGAGTCGGGAATAGGCAATCGTGCCAGTTTTAGATGATCTGTTCCCTGTTAAGAGTTCCCTGTTCCCTTGTTGAGCCTAGCATAGGCGTGTTATTCAGCAGACCCTAATTATCAATTCTCCCCTGCTCCCCTGCTCCCCTGCCCCCCTGCTCCCCCTCCCCCCTGTTCCCCCTTCCCCGTTCCCTGTTCCCTATTAAACTACAGCCTACCCATGCCCGAAACTGCCCTCTCTGTTGCCGGACTCACTCAATACCTAAAAGACTTACTCGAAGAAGACCCCCAACTCCAACAACTTTGGGTCATGGGGGATGTGACCAGCCTGCATAATCATGTCAGTGGTCTGTTTTTTACCCTGAGTGATTCCGAGGGGATGGCCGCCATGAAGTGCGTGGTTTGGGGGAGTTTGCGCGATCGCCTGATCCAAATCCCCAAAGTCGGCCAACAAGTCTGTGTCCTCGGTAGCGTCCAACTCTTCACCAAGCGGGGAGAATATCAACTCAGAACCCTGCAAATCCTACCGATGGGGGAAGGATTACAAGCCCTGCGCGCCAATCAACTCAAAGCCCGTTTAGCCGCCGAAGGCTTCTTTGACCCTGCCCGCAAGCGCCCCCTCCCCCCCTACCCTAAACAAATCGCCGTCGTCACCTCCCCCACCGCCGCCGCTTGGGGGGATATTCAACGCACCCTAGAACAACGGAATCCGGGGGTGAGGGTGTTATTCTCCCCCGCCATTGTACAAGGGGATCTCGCCCCCGCCTCCATTGCTAAAGCCCTCGCCCGAGTCGAACGGGATAATCGCGCCGAGTTAATCATTCTGGCGCGGGGGGGTGGTGCGGTGGAAGATTTGGACTGTTTTAATGATGAACGAGTGGTGCGGGCGATCGCACTCTGTGAGCGCCCCGTCATTACAGGCATTGGACACCAACGGGATGAATGCCTCGCCGATCTCGTCGCCGACCTCGCCGCCCACACCCCCACCGCCGCCGCCGAGTTTGCCATCCCTCCCATCGCCCAACTCTACCAAGCCCACCAACAACGACAACAGGCCCTCACCCGCGCCCTAGTCCGCCGTTTTGAACAAGAAAGCCAACACCTCCAAAGCCTAAAACAGCGACTTATGGAACTCCCCGCCCACAGTCGCCCCCTCCAACAAGCCCAGACCCGTCTCCACCTCTGCCAAGAAAAACTTGCCGCCCTCAATCCCCAAGCCGTCCTAGAACGGGGTTATGCCCTCGCCCGCCAAGAGAATGGCGCGCTGGTGCGTTCCCCAGAGGACGTGAGTTCCGGGCAAATTCTAACCTTGCAACTCCCTCGCGGTCGGATTACCGTGCAAGTGATTCAAGACCAGGGGTAATTCCACCCAAAACGTCGTCCCTACCCCCACCTGACTTTCCACCCGAATCGTCCCCCCGTGGGCTTCCGCGCAATGTTTGGCGATCGCCAACCCCAAACCCGTCCCCGTAATATGCCCCACATTGCGCCCCCGATAGAACGGTTGGAATAGCTTGATCTGATCCTCCCAAGGAATACCAATCCCGCGATCGCGCACTTCAAACAAAACCGACTCCTCCCCCACCTGCACCTCAAACTCCACCATTGCCTCTTCGGGAGAATACTTAATCCCATTCGAGAGCAAATTCTCTAAAATATGCCGCAATAACCGCCGATCCCACAGGCCTTGAGGATGCTCTCCCTGCCAAGAAAACCGCACCCGCTTCATGCCAACACTCCCCTCCAACTCCTCCACCAAACCCCAGCAGAACTCCTGTAACGACAACGGCAACAACTCACAAGGCAACTGCTCCATCTCCGCCTTGCCAATCAACAGCACCTCATCCAACAACTGCGCCATACTCTTACTCGCCAGACGAATCTGTTGGAACAAGCGGATTTTTTTATCCTCCGTCAACCGATCCTGATTATCCTGCAACAACCCCGCCGACAATAAAATAGTATTCAACGGATTGCGGAAATCATGGGACAACATCGACACAAACTCCGACTTGAGTTGATTCTGTTGTTGCGCCGCCAACAACAGCGCCACCTTCTCCTCAATCTGGCTTTCTAGTGCCTCGTGACTCTCCCGCAAAGACTCCAGCGCCCGTTTCCGTTCCACCGCATAAATTAACGCCCGGATTAATGTCTCGGTATTATTCACCTGACGCTTCACTAAATAATCCTGCGCCCCCCGACGCATGGCCTCCCGCGCCAAATCTTGATCATTCGTATTCGTCAACACCACAATCGGCACATGAGGCGCACACACCGCCAAGGGAGACATAGCCGCCAAACCCTGACTATCTGGCAGCGTTAAATCCAGTAAAATCACATCAAAGGCCACCTCACCCAGCTTAATTAAAGCCTCCTTCAGTCGCTTAACATGAACCAGACGGCAGGAAACCGAGTGAGAGTCATTGAGAAGCTCACGTAACAATCTGGCTTCAGCCAAGTTGTCCTCAATCAGTAAGATATTTAGGGAACTTGCAGGCATAGTTTTCGGGGGGCGCAATTTCTCCTTAATGATGTTGGCTAAACCTCAGGCCGCACCTCCAGATTGATTGCTCAAGGATCAAGGTTGTTCTCAATCCCTATTATAAAATTAACTTGAAAAATAGTCCGATCTTGGATTCTTTTTGAGATAATTCCACATTTTGAGATCCCCCCAGACTCTTTTCAACTAAGGGGTTCTCGGTAAAATTGTGAGCGTGAGAATTCACCGGGTTGATGGGAAAGCAACCTAGAAGGAGTTCCCGCAAAATAACCCCTAGAGCCGCTTCAAAGTCAAGAGTATTTAAGCTTAACTTTCTGAAGGTAGCGTCACAGTTTTTAACCAAAAATCCTCAATTCCCTTCACAATTTCAAACAACTCGTTCAGGTTTCGAGACTTGGTAATATAACAATTCACGTGCAACTCATAACTCTGGGCAATGTCATCTTCATTATGAGAAGTCGTTAACACCACCACCGGAATCCGTTTCAAATTAGGATCCGACTTAATTTCCGCCAATACTTCTCGCCCATCCTTGCGCGGTAAATTCAAATCCAAGAGAATTAAATCCGGTCGGGGGGAATCTATATATTCCCCCTCATGACGTAAATAAGCCATTGCGTCCATCCCATTACGCACCGTAATCACTTCATGGGGGACTGTGCTATGTTTTAACGCTTCTTGGATTAAACGAATATCCGCCCGATTATCCTCAACCAAAAATATTGTTTTGCAGATTGCGCTCTTTGCGTCGTCGCTCACGATCACGTCCTCCTATGGGAATCGTAAAATAGAATGTTGCGCCCTGTCCCAGTTCCGACTCTACCCAAATCCGGCCGCGGTGACATTCGATGATTTTCTTACAGATCGCTAGTCCCATGCCTGTTCCGGGGTACTCATCCCGGGTATGGAGACGTTGGAAAATGACAAAAATCCGTTCAGCAAATTGGGGATCTAAACCCATCCCATTATCCTGAACCGAAAACAGCCATTCTTCCTCAAGTCGGTGCGCCCCAATATGAATCACCGGAGGGGCCTCGCTGCGGAATTTAATCGCGTTGACAATCAGATTCTGGAACAACTGCATTAATTGCGTCCCATCGGCCGTTACCATGGGTAAGGAATCATAGGTAATAGTCGCCTGATTCTCCGCAATGCGCCCCCGTAGGTTGCCCAGCGCCCGTTTTAAAGCCAGTTCAACCTCGGTGAGTTCAAATTCAATGCCCTTCATATCCACCCGGGAATAGGCCAAAACATCATCAATCAGGGTCTGCATTAAACTCACCCCTTCCACGGCAAAATCAATGAATTCGTGGGCATCTTCATCCAATTGCTGGTTATACCGCAAGGCTAACAGTTGGACATAATTCGCCACTTGGTTCAAAGGTTCTTGTAGGTCATGGGAGGCCACATAGGCGAATTTCCGCAATTCGGCGTTAGATCGTTCTAAATCTTGGGCGAGTTGGGCTAACTCATCGGCCTGACGCAGAACAATGTTCACAATGGCCTTGCGCAGTCCTAGGGCGGCCTTCACTTCTACCCCTTGCCACGGCAGGGATTTCAGACGGACGGTTTCTTTCCACAGTTCAAAGGATTTGCGGGGGGACAGTTTGACGGTATCCGCTTCTTGGGTGGTTTCGTAGGCCTTACCGGGATCTCCCCCCCAGTTGACGGTTTGAATGACTTCAGGACGGAACCACAACACATAATTCTGTTTGGAAATGGGAATAGCTAACAGACCACTGGCTACGTCTTTAAAGGTTTCTGCGTCGGAATACCAGCGCGCTAAGGAGTCGGTGCAGAAGATTTCCCGATCTTCCATGTTTTTACTCAACCATTGCACTAAAAAGTTGAGGTCTTCGGCTTTAGGGACATTACCTAGGGTGATATACTGACCGCCTAAACAAATAGCGGCCCCTTGAGCGTTGGTGAGGTCTAATAAATTGGGCTGATGTTTGACTAATCCTTCCACAAAGTTGTCGTCTTGTCCCATGTGGTCAATGAGACGGGTTTGAATCGAGGCTAATTTGAGGTGATAATCATGGTCGGCGGTTTCTTCTCGGGCGGAAATTTCGGCAAAAATCACCTGACCGAGGAATTCGCAGGCTTTGCGCAGTTCGTAGGAGATAAATTTAGGGGTGCGGTGATGACAGGCAATTAGGCCCCACAGTTCCCCGTCTTGAATGAGGGAAATGGTGAGGGATGCCCCAACTCCCATATTGTGCAAATATTCGAGGTGACAGGTGGAGGGACTGCGTAAAATAGAATAGGTGAGGTCAATGGGGCGATCGCTTACCGGATGAATCGTCGGCACCAAAGAGACGGGAGTCGTCCAAGCATCCGGGATCTGGCGAATCACATTAGAAGCAAATAACTTGCGCGCCTGTTTGGGAATATCCGACTCTGGATAATGTAATCCTAAATACGGCTCTAACTCAGGAATCTTATCCTCTGCAATCACCACCCCATGACCATCCTCCTCAAACTTGTATAACATCACCCGGTCAAAGTCTGTCACTTTGCGCACTTCCTGCACAATGACTTGACAAAATTCCTCTAATGTGCGTGTTTTCTCCAGTTGATAAATGGAGGTTTTGGCGAGGTGATAAAAACTCAAAAAAGGAATGTTTTCCTGAGAAATAGCGGGTTCTAATTCAAGGATTAAATAGCCTTCAGGATTGCGGTGAAAGACCGCATCAAAAACCATATATTCATCGCCCTTTGTCCTTGCCCAAACTTTGCTAGGATTCACCCAATCAAAGTTATCTTCAGTCAATCCTATTTTTAAGGGTTCTATTTGCACCGAATCGAGGACATCTTCCAGATTTTTATGCAGAACTTGATCCGGTGAAACTCCTAAAATAGCTCGGGTGTTACTGCTGACTTGCAGAATTTTGAGATCCGGTTCACCCAGCACAAAAACTAATCCGTGGGGTTGGATTTGGCTAATCAAGTGAATGGGTTCTTCGGTTAAATTAACGAAGTTGTGCGTTTGGACTTGTAAGGGACTAATAACCATAGGTTTTAGTGGGTTTAAGGGAGGTAGTTAGGGCATAAAGGACGGTTTTATGTTGGCGGTTTTAGGTTGATGGTTTTAGGTTGACGATGAACCGAGGAAAAATAGATAAGTGGTGATTCTATTTAGCTTCCTTCCCCCAGTATAACTTAACTTTTTTGTTCAGGTCGGGATTGATGGCGGGATAGAAAAAGTTTGAATAACGCAACATTTTTGTTACGTTTTTTCGTGTAAATACACAAAAATTTAGGTTTTGTTATTAATATTTACCGTTTGTAGTTGCGCTTTAGCGCCCTAGATTTGAGGGCTAAAGCCCAACAACAAGCAATCTCTCCCCGTTTGTAGTTGCGCTTTAGCGCCCTAGATTGAGGGCTGAAGCCCAACAACAAGCAATCTCTCCCCGTTTGTAGTTGCGCTTTAGCGCCCTAGATTGAGGGCTGAAGCCCAACAACAAGCAATCTCTGCCGCTTAGAGTGGAGGCAGAGCCTCCAAGAGAGCGTTACTTGGCTCTGCCAAGTAACGAGGATGAGAGGGTGAATTCCTGTTCCCTGTTCCCTGTTGCTAAAAAATGAAAGGATTGCGTTGCATGGGTCGTAAATTAACCTGACATTGGGGCGGGTCAGGTAGGGTGCTATAATTGCAGGAATATAGGGCTAAACAACGGGGTTCAGAATTAAAGACACGCAACTCATACCCGTATTGTCTAGCCACAGCACCAAAACGGTTAACAAAACGGTATTGCTGCATATAGTCCATTTGCGCCCAAAGTTGGCGATTTACCACTAAGTCTAGACGTTTTTGTTCAGGAAAAGCCAGCCAATCTTGTAGTAGTTTACCCTCCCCATACTGTTCATAAGTCCACCATAAACTTGGGGTAGTTAGTGCTTCTTGGGAAATAGTCTCTGGGGTAATAATCCCTTGTTTTATTAAATTTTCTCGTTCTCTTCGTTGGATGAAATTAGAGTTAATACTACATTGATTCAGGGATTGAGTAAAACTATCCCAAAAAGGATCATTACTGGCCGGAATAAATTCGAGGAGGTAGGGATTTTGGCTGGGGATGGGGGGAGATATGGCAGGGGGAGAATTTTGGGCAATGGTGGGAGTAATGGGGGAGAATAGGAGTCCCATCACTAGCATTACTGTAGAGTATTTCATTATTGCTCTTTGGTTCATGATAATCACTCCTATAGCAATCCTCTTTAAACTGATGACTAATCTAGGAGGGTGAAAGTTCACAAACTGGCACAGGACTTTCTCCATTCCTGTGATTTACGATTACAGTCAAAAGAGTTAGGGATGATCCAGATCAGGACTAGACCTAACCGCACACCACTATTTACCGATCCTAGCTCATGGAATCAGCATATATTACCAGTATTGGCAAATTTTTGCCGGGGGAACCCATTGGCAATGATGAGATGGAAAGCTATCTGGGGAAAATTGGCGATCGCGCTTCAAAAGTCCGTCACCGCATCCTCAAGAGTAACGGCATTCAACAACGCTATTATGCCATTGATTCAGAACAAAAGACCCGCTATCAAAATAGTGAAATGGCCGCTTTGGCGGTGCGCGATGCCTTATCGTACCTTAATCTGGAACCCCATGCCATTGATTTATTAGCCTGTAGCACCACTTTACCGGATTTAACAGTTCCCGGTTTTGCTAGCATGGTGCATGGGGAATTAACCGAATTTTCTCCCCTCGAAACTGTTTCCTTACAAGGGGTATGTTGTGCAGGAGTGGCGGCCTTAAATTATGCCAGTTCCCAAGTTCAATTAGGCAAGCGAAGAAATACCCTGGCCGTCGCGTCAGAATTCGCCTCTCGCTTGTTTAAATCTGGTCATTTTGAAGCGGATCAACAGTATAAAATAACTCAAAAAGTTCCTTTTGATACAGAATTTTTGCGCTGGATGCTATCTGATGGAGCGGGTGCATTAGTGATTCAAAATAACCCTGCTTTTGAACAACTCAGCTTACGAGTGGATTGGATTGAATTAGTCTCCCATGCTCATCATTATCCCGTGTGTATGTATGCGGGAACAGCCGATGAAAGCGCTCAAAAAAGCTGGTTAGATTATCCCTCCTATGCCGAAGCAGTTCAAGACGGCGCATTCCATTTAAGGCAGGACATTCGCCGTTTAGATGAAGTGATTAAGCTGGGGGTGACGGGGTGGTTAAAACTCATTGAAGCAGGTCGAGTGAAACCGGAAGAAATTGACTGGTTATTGTGCCATTACTCCTCCCATTTTTTCCGCAGTAAAATTGTGGAGTTACTGGAAAAAGCCAACTGTATGATTCCCGAGGAAAAATGGTTTACGAACCTATATACAAGGGGAAATACAGGTTGCGCTTCTATTTATTTAATGTTAGAGGAACTGTTTCACTCTGGCAAATTACAACCCGGACAGAAAATCTTTTGTTTTGTGCCGGAAAGTGGACGCTATACTACCGCTTACATGATGCTCACCGTCGTTGAACGCCATGCACTTTATTCTATTGGGCAGGGAGAAAAAACAACGGTTATTAATGCCCCTGAGATTAAATTAACCCCAGAAAATGAGGCAGCAGAAAACTCAGTTGCGGCGGATTTATTGCGACAATTAACCTTAGTTTGGTTAGACTTTGAACAACAACTGTATGGGGTGTCCTTGATTCGTAAATTAGAGCGCGGGGATTTCACCCGAGAGGATTATAAACGGCTTTTGTGCAATTTGCGGCCGCAAGTGGTGGAAGGGGCTAGGTGGATTGCACGGGCGGCCTCCAATATGCTAGATTTTCGGTTGCGATCGCTCTTTATCGGTCATGCCCAAGACGAACACCGCGACTATCAGATGTTAGAGCGTAATTATGTGAGTGTCGGGGGGGAATTATCCGAAATAGTCAATTCTCCTAAAAATATCGGTTCTCAAGCCCTTTCTGCCTTTATTTTCCAGCAAGCCTCCCAAGAAAATCCCCTCGATTTGTTAGGCAGTATGTTCATCATTGAAGGATTAGGCAATCGTTTAGCGGGGAAGTGGGCAAAACAAATCAAAGCAACCCTCAATTTAACCGATGATCAGGTTTCTTTTTTAGCCTATCATGGGGAAAATGACGAATCCCATCTGGGCAAACTAGAAGCCATTTTAAACGCCGATTGGTTAACCGCAGAAATAGCTGAAAAAATTGTCAATACGGCCCGCGTTACGGCTCGTTTATATCAATTGCAACTGGAGGAGATGCGCTAAAATGACCCAGAATCACTCCGAATCTGTCACCCCTTTAGATCCCGCTTTTTTTCCTTACAATCGCCGAAATCCTAACACTTGGCAGGTGCTTTATTTAGACCAAGCCATCCCCGTTGACCCAGTGGCGAAACAGTACATGATTCGTGACTTGCAAAACTGGACGCGCAATTATTTACTAATTCCCATCAAAATCATAGCCAATTGCTGTTTAGCGGTTATTATGACCGTTAAACGCTTGCTCCCCGTTCAGTTCCATTTTTATGGATTCATGCACCAATCGGCGACTTTTTTTCTCAAGTATTTTGTCTCCCCAGAAGCTTGTTATTTAATCGTCCGTCATATTAGCTTAGGGTCTAATATCGTCAATTTTCTCATAGATAATGGTCCGAATGCTAACCTAGAAAGGTCTAGTTTATACCCCAAAAAAGTAGATGATCTTGCCCATAATGTGTTCCTTGAGCATGACTTGATTTTGTATAACTTTGTCTATGACTATCATCGAGCGCAACAGGACAATCCCCACTGGCAAGCTCAACTGAAAGAACGGGGGATTACTTTTAAAAATATTCGTCCGGTGTCCGTAGAGATGAACTTTAAAAAATGGCGCTGGTTACGGATTTTAGACTTAGAATCTGCCATTGAGTTATTCAAAGTCTTTTACTCCCTCTGTTTAACCAGTGATGAATTTGAGCGAGCGGTTTTGTCCTTACAATTTGATGAAAATTTTGGGCTATACTTTACCCAAATTACCGGAGATAGTAGTTGGAATCATGTCATTAGCAATCGCCATCCTTTAGCGCCTAATAGTCCTTTTCAAGCCGCACGGAATTTGATGTTACATGGCATTACAACGGAGTATATTCACCGTTATTTAGAAATTTGGCGAGATCAGGCTGAGATGAGTGGTAGGGGGAATTCATGAATTTTTGCGTCCATTTAGTTTTAGTTAAAGCCTTTAAGCAGTACGTTTAAAATTGGGATCAACTTGGGGATGAATTAACACCTGTCCGGTATGTTCGGCCACATCTTCTAAACAACAGGTTAACAGACGCTCTCGCAGGTCAGGCATAACGGCTAAAGCCCTAGTCCAGTCGGGAATTTGATCCCCGGCGGGATCGTTTTCGTACTCTTTTCCGGCTTGGGCAATGACTTGTTCAAACCGTTCTATAATCACTTCCTCCTGATGACGATCATAGGCTAAACCATTAAAACGAGCGTCTACAAAGTATTGACGGGTGAAGTCTTGGGCTTCCCGGCGGAATTTAACGCGCAAGGCTCGGATATGATCGGAGGTGATGATCACCTGTTCGGTTTCCGTTAAGGTGCGTAGGAGGGAACGCAAGATATCCCGACACATTTTTTGTAGGCCTTCCTGACTATGATTGCCCAGTTGTTGGTGTTTGTGGTCAAATACACCCAGATCAATTTGAGCGATGCGTTTATGGGCGACGTTGCGGTACACTTCCGCTAATAAGCCAATTTCTAGCCCCCAAGTGGCGGGAATGCGCGTAGTGAGGGCTAAATCACGAGTGAGGGCAAATTCCCCGGAGAGGGGGTAACGGAAGGAGTGAAGGTACTGTAGATAATTTCGTTCTCCGAATAAGTCACTGAGGGCGCGGAGGACGGGAGCAACGAACAAACGCACCACGCGGCCGTTAAAGGTGGCCGGATTGCCGCCAAGACGGGCATAATAGGCTTTGTTGAAGGCGATGCCGAATTCTTGCTCTAAGAGGGGATAGAGGAGTTTGAGGGGGTAAGAGCGATTGTAGGTGATGATATCGGCATCATGGAGGGCGATCGCCTCTGCTTCAAGAGAAGCCACCCCTAAGCCCAGCCAGACGGCAATTCCCTTGCCAAAATGATCGACTAAATCTAAGCCGCGATCGCGCAGTTCCCCTAAAACGGCCATCACCCTAGGCCCATTCTCCCAAATAATCCTTACCTTTTGGGGCAAGGGTTCAAAAAACTTAACTGTATTAATATATTGTTCTAGGGTTTCTGCATAGAGGCAGATAACAATAGTTTTCACAAAAGAACAACTGGTGAGATGATCCCGAATCTGTTTTAGGGCGGGACGTTCAAGCTCTTGATACAACGCGGGGATAATAATAGCTGTTGGGGAGTCTTCGCTCAGTTGGATTAAACGCTGTTCCAAGGCTTCTAGATCACAGCCAAAATCATGAATGGTTGTAATTAATTCTTGTTTATAATCCATACAGCCGCCAGCATTTCTAGAGAACTGTAAAATATTAAATAAATCTAAAAAAAAATGCTGTTAGGCTTGATACAAGTATGGGTCGGTTACAAAAACGGTAACAAAGCCTGAAAAGCCGAAAAGATGGCGTACCATAAAGTATCTTGTGATGGGATCGACCAATGAAACTCCCCTATTTAGCTTTAACTCTGGCTTGCTGCTTGCCCTTGAGTTTAACGGCAGCAACTGCCCAAACCTCGAATAATCCTCGTTTAACGAATCCTTCTCCTATGGTAGCCCCTCAAAGTTATGTACAGTATCGCTTTGATCAACAGGTGATTGAGCGGACGGTGGAAATGGTGCGAGATGCGCGATCGCAAAATTTAGCCCGTCAGTTTGGTTTACAGATCCTTAACATCACCTGGGAAGATACAGGCCGCTACCAAAACTCCGCCGTCGGGCCGAATATTAGCGACATGACCATCCAGATTCAACAGCGCAATCCCCGCACCAATGAGTATTCCCTGCACTTAATGCCCGTCATTCGCCATCCCAACTTTACCGATCTCTCCGCCGACGTTCCCCTAGAGCGCTTTTTTGTTTTAGTGGGGAATGAAAAGGGAGAAGACCTGCAACGGGTATCCCTGCGCGACTTATTGGGCAACTTACGCAACTATCTTCATGATCCCAACTCTTGGGCGGGTCGGGAAACCTCCCTATTAGCCCCGCGAGATACCCATGTATTAGCTTCCGCCCAAGCTTGTTTCCTCCCCATTCCCCAAGGAGGACAAGCGGAATTTAATCCGGTGTTATTTAACTATCAGTCCATGAGAAATGACCCGGCCGTATTGACCATTTTGGCCACAAGGGAAGGCACCAGTATCACCGTAATTGATAATACAAGGGATGCTTTTGAGGCTGGGGCCACTTGGGGACAGCGCTTGTTTTTCAATAAAAATGGGGAACGTGCTAGTTTTACCGGACAGCGTTTAAGTGATTTTCAGGCCGAGGGAGGCAGCAGTGGCAGCGGCCCTGGTGCTGAAGCGGCAGGAGAGGAAGGCTTAAACATGGTGATGTTAATTCAAGTCCCCCTCAAA
Organism: Spirulina subsalsa PCC 9445; assembly: GCF_000314005.1. Lineage (NCBI taxonomy): Bacteria > Bacillati > Cyanobacteriota > Cyanophyceae > Spirulinales > Spirulinaceae > Spirulina > Spirulina subsalsa. Next base: position 1,527,962 of record NZ_JH980292.1, on the reverse strand, counting down.
CAAAAATACCCCATGCGCTTGGAAATGGAGGCCGGAGATATGATGATGGCTCCCCCGGCCGCCGCCCCCATGGAATTACGGCGCTCTGATGTAGAAGCGGCCGTTATTGGTCACGGTGCCGTTGAGGGGCCTTTTACGGAACTAGATCAACTGGCCATTGAACGAGATCCTAACTTCCCCATCCGCGTCACCGTCCAGTTTTATAAAGCCACCAGTAACGGGGTAGTTGTAGAACAGGATTTACGGGAGATTCGAGAACAAATCGACCGCGTATATGAAGATGGGGACTATGTAGGGAGTTTAGTGGTGGATGGGGTGCGAGGACGACCCACCGAGTACGACGGGGACAAAGTGGAGCCCCCGGATTGGTGGGAGAATTTCTGGCGCAGACATGAGGAAAACACCGGACAAACTCAAGCCGAAGCCCTCGAAATGCTGCGCCGTTTACTAGGGGATGACTGGATGCCGCGATCGCCCCAAGAACTCCAGCGCGAACTCGACAATCTACAACGGTGACTCCTCAACAATAGGCGCTGATATCTTCGCCGCATTCATCGGCTAAGTAACAGAGGGCGCGGAAACGTAACCCCACGAATTGCTCGTAGAAGGGGTTAAATTTGCACAAGGGGGGAATATGGAATAAGGTTTTGCCGAAGAGCTTAATATCGCGTTCAAAGGGGCATTGAGCGGGAATCCAATGACAGATTCCATGGGCGAGCTTAACGTTTTTTACGTCTAAGTCGTCCATCCACTGCTTTAAGGGGGAGAGGAGGTCAAATGAGGGTTTTTTACTAAGGGGTTGAGGAGTAGTTTGAGCGGATATAGTAGCCGTGGATTCGGTTGTCCAACTACTAAAAATAATTTGCTTAATTGTATAACCTGTTACATCAACCATGGTCTTTTTTTGCTAGGGGTTTTTGCCAATAACCGACTCTCTCTTTGCTCTACCCAAGGGTTCACTTGTTTTCCGGATGACAAGGGGTTTAAACCTAGAAAAATGGGAAATAGCAGAGCCTCAAAGCTAGTGATTTTATGGCACTGAGCGGATTTCGGGGCAGATTGTTCCCCAGGGAAAAACCTCTGTTGATCTCTGGAGAAAAATCGGCCGGGAATTTTCAGCCGAGGGGGAGATTAATGAGGTTTAGTGGGTATGGATAGAGGGAACAGTTTGACCCAAAGCAGACACTCTTTCAGGATACTCTTTTCTGAACCCTTTTCTCTTTTTTATTGTGTCTCGTTTTGCCGGAGGTTGATGTGTTTTTTATCACAGCTTAGGGGTGATGAATGGGGGCGATTTTAGGGGTTGGGATCATCATCAAGGGGAGAATCTGGACTATCGGCGATCGCATCTAATACCCCACCATCGAGCAAAGGCGTTGAGGACTCAGGTTCTGGGGGCATTTCTAAGGTGAGATCCTCTGGGGCATGAGGTTGAGGATCGTAGCGGTGAATGCGGATTTGATGGAGTCGGGGGCCTTGGGCAGAAACGACAGTAAATTCTAAATTGTCATAGTGGAGGGTTTCCCCTTGGTTGGGGATTTTCTGGAGTTGATAGAGTAAAAAACCGCTTAGGGTTTGGTAGTCGTCGGTGACGGGCAATTCTAAGCCCAGCAGTTCGTTGACTTCTTCTAGATCCATTTGAGCTTGTACGAGGAAGGTTTGATCGTCGAGCATCTCAAAGGTGAAGTCATCGGGATCTTGGGGTTCATCTTTCCCCCCAATAATCTCGGCAATTAAATCCTGAAGGGTGACTAATCCGGCGGTTCCCCCAAATTCATCCACCACCATGACCATTTCTAGGTGCGATCGCTGCATCAGGGGTAACAGTTCACTCAGGGGCATCACTTCCGAGATAAAACGGGCCGGACGCACCCAAGGCTGAATCGGGGTTTCCGGGGCTAAACGCCCTTGAGCGAGGGGAACAGAAAGGTCTTTAAAGTCAATAATCCCCACAATATCATCAAGGGAATCCCCCGTCACAGGATAGCGAGAATGTCCCGTTGCCACCACAGCATTGATTAACTGGCCAAAGGTAGCATTCCGTTGAATGGCTGTCAAACGGGTGCGGGGAACCATCACCTCTTCAGCCAAGACTTCCCCAAATTCAAAGACATTTTTTAACAGTTCTCGTTCTTCCGCTTCCAGTCCGGTAGATTCTCGTTCTGTGGTGATGATGAGTTGTAACTCTTCGGGGGTCACGCGATTATAACCACTATAGCCCGAGTATTGAACCCCAACGCGGCGCAGTAAACAGCGCGTGGACTGATTGAGAATCCAGATAAAGGGGTTAAAAAAACGGGCGATCGCTAAACTCGGAGGCCCCAACAAACGGGCTAACTCCTCCGAATAAATCAGGGCGACAGATTTGGGGCATAATTCCCCGAGGACAATTTGAAGATAGGCGATCGCAAAAAAAGCCGTCATCGTCGCCAAAGAGTGAACCAAAGGGACTTTCAGCACTTCCGCCAAGGGAAAACGATTCATCCCCACCTGCAAAAAGGCGGCCACCGTACTTTCCCCAATCCAGCCCAGCGCCAAACTCGATAGGGTAATCCCGATTTGGGTCGTCGATAACAACCGATCAATACTGCGCTGTAAGGATTGCACCGTCTGGGCTTGGACATCCCCAGCCTCCACCAACTGATTAATACGCGATCGCCGCACGGAAACCATCGAAAATTCCGCCGTCACAAAAAACCCATTAATCGCAATCAGCAGCAGCACCGACAACAGTCGCGGCCACAAATCCTGAAACGTCAGTTGCGAAGCAACATCCACAGCTAAAATTTTGCCTCCAGAACCGACGCTACACCCCAGACCCGCCCATTTAAACCCACCTTACGCCGTAACAGGGGAGCATAAAAGCCCCGTCCCTTGATAGCGGGGAGTGTCAACCATTCTGCCATCTGTCATTTAAGCTTGCTATTTTCTTCCGTCATTGTGCCTTAGAACCTAGCGAATGGGAATATCTGCCAAATTCAATTCCAACGTGCGATCGGGATAATCCGTCAACAACAAGGACAACTCCTTAGAATCCGTCAACAACGCCGTCGGGATTTTCACCGTCCCCGAAAAACTTTGGCCATTAGCGGGCAATTCCCCCGGCAAACCATCAGTAATCGCACTCAGCGCCCGCCCTTGCTCATCTTTCACCTCTAGAAAACTATAGAGAAAACGAACCATCTGGCGACCTTCATTTTTCAGATTCACCGTCAGCAGCAACGCATCCCCTTCTTGAGACGCTTGGGTAATTTCCATCGTCACCCCTCGTTGTTGATCCCGAATCGGCAAAGAATCCGAGAGACTAATCAACTGAGTATCAGTCGTCGTCTGGGACTCCGTAGCCACCGAGGCATCACCATTCGCCGATTGAGTCGTGGTTTCAGTGGGTTTTTGAGGTTCAACCTTCCCACTCATAACGGCTTCAGCGTGTTTAATTAACTCCTGTTCATCCAACAGCATTCGTAACTCTTGTTCCCCTTCCGGCGGGGTTGTATTCTGAGTTAATTTCTTAGAAGGACTAACATCAGGCTGAGAAACTCCTTTTAAAGCTTTATGACCGAGTGTAAAGCCCCAGAATCCACTGGCCACCCCAGCACCCGCCATGAGCAGGAGCAAGAATAAGGTTAGAACAATCGTCGAATTGACTTTCATAGGAGAATTGTTAAAATACCAGTTAATGATTATCACCCATCACTATACAAAAGTTATTCCCAGAATCGCCAAAATTTCCCGATTAAAATTTCCCAGTCCAGTTCCCAGCAAGTGACGGGTTTTTCCGAGAAGCTTGGAACGAGAGGGGATCTTTGCTTATAATAGTAAGGCTTAACCAGGGTTGGCCGAGCGGTTTAGGCAGCGAACTCATAATTCGCCCTAGGCAGGTTCAACTCCTGCACCCTGGATGATTTTCCCCGTTCCCCTGTTGGGTCTAGCGTAGGCGTGTTATTCAGCAAGCCCTAAACAGAAAAAACGCTTGAGAGTCTGTCCGTGTTTCGACCTCAAGCGCTTTTTCAATTTCTCCTCACACTCTACTTAAGAATACACGAAGTTTTGCGGATGTCAAGACTTTTTTCCCATCTTTACAAAAATTAGGGAACAGGGAACACCGGATCTGGGAACAGGGGGGAGGGGATAGGAGAAGATATACTGCGATTAACCGTATCTATCCCCAGAGGAGTGAATGATGAGTTATGGATTATATCCAATTCTGCCCCGACTCGACGCAATCTTAGGTTTCCTAGGAGGGCCAGTCACAGATCCTGTGGGGATTTTCCTAATTATCATGGCCATTATGCTCGTTGCTCCTCTGATGTTCGAGCGCTTGCGGATGCCGGGGATTGTCGGCCTGATTTTAGCGGGGGTGTTAGTGGGACCCAACGGATTAGGGATACTTCAACGAGACAGTACCATTATCCTTTTGGGAACCGTAGGATTGCTGTTTTTGATGTTTTTAGCCGGGTTAGAAACCAGTTTAGACGACCTAAAACAGAATGCCAATCAAGCGCTAGGATTTGGGTTTGCCACCTTTGCCGTGCCGATGTTGATGGGGACTTTTGCCTTTTTGGGATTGGGGTATGGTTTCCTTGCCTCTATTTTAGTGGCTTCCTGCTTTGCCTCTCATACCCTCCTATCCTTGCCTGTCGTGAGTAAATTGGGGATTATGCGATCGCCAATCGTCACCACAACACTAGGAGGCACACTCATCACCAACGTTCTCGCCATCTTAATCCTAGCCATTGTCGTCAAAGCACATCAAGGCGATTTAACCCTAACCTTTTGGCTCATTCTCATCCCCGCCTTAACCCTTTATACCATTGCCACCCTCTGGGGAGTCCCCCGTGTAGGACGTTGGTTTTTTCGCCGTTTTGGACATGATGAAGGCGCAGAATTTCTATTTGTCGTTGCCACCCTCTTTGTTGTTTCCTACGTCGCCAAATTAATCGAAATTGAACCCATTATTGGTGCATTTTTAGCCGGGATTGCCATTACTCAATTAATCCCCCAACTGAGTCCCCTCATGAACCGCATTCAATTTATTGGCAACACCCTATTTGTTCCCTTCTTCCTCATTTCAGTTGGGATGCTAGTCAACCCCGGTATTCTCATCCAAGAATGGGAATCTTTATTAGTAGCCGGAGTCATGATTACCGTCGCCATTGTCGCCAAATTCATTCCCGCTTGGCTCACAGGATTAATCTTCCATTATCCCAATCCCAGTCGCTTCACCATGTTTGGTTTATCCGTCGCACAAGCCGCCTCCACCCTAGCCGCCATCACCGTAGCTTATAACATTGATTTAGTCGATCAACGTACCGTCAACGGCACCATTGCCATGATTTTAGTCACCTGTTTACTATCCCCTTGGGTAACAGATCGTTGGGGACGACAAGTTAAATCCAGTCTAAGCCAATCCCGTCAAAACACAACAGAATCCTCCCCATTTACCCCAAATAAAACCATTAAATATAGGATCTTAGTCCCCGTTGCTAACCCCAACACCGAAGACAATCTTTTACAATTAGGAATTCTCTTAGCCAAACAAAGTAAAGGCACATTATTACCCTTTCATGTGTTATTAGATCATCTCGGCCCCGTTTCCCCAGAAGATAAAACCCGCCAAGAGCAACTATTAGCCAATGCCGAACAAATCGCTCACGCCGCCGTAACAACTGTAAAAACCATTGGACGAGTTGATGATTCCATTGATAAAGCCATTGTCCGCGCCACCCAAGAAAATAATGCGAGTCTAGTCATTTGTGGATGGAAAGGTTACTCTAACTACCGTGATAATTTTTTTGGTAGTGTGATTGATAATGTCTTACGTCGCTGTCCTGTTCCCGTATTAGTAACCCGCTTTACGTCCCCCTTAAAAACCACCAGACGGGTTATTTTAGCCGTTCCTGACTCAGGAAAGATTCAACCCTATTTAGAGGAAGCCTTACAGATTACGAATACTCTAGCAACGGAATTAAAAGCGCAATTAGAGTTAGTGCAAATTACCCCCAATAATCAACGCATCCCTAATGTGTTGGAAATCCCAGAAACCCTAGATGATATTGCCTTAGAACAAAAACGCGGTAATTTTGTTTCCTCTGTTTTAGAGAAAGTAAACGAGGATGATCTTTTGGTGTTAATTGGCTCATCGGACATTACTTTAACGGGTTTATCTGTCTTAGGAAAAATCCCAGAATCTATTGCGCGCAGTGATCAAAATGTATCCATTATGATCATTCACTATCCAAATCAGTGAGAGGGGAGAGGGAGCAGGGGAGCAGGGGAGCAGGGGAATAGTGGGTAGTGAATAGGTAAAACTCTTTTATTTTAGGGAACAGGGAACAGGGGGGGAGAGTTCCCGGACTCCCAATTCCCAATTCCCGACTCCCGACTCTCTAGGGCGCAAGCATTGCGCCCCTACACCGACTCCCGACTCCCGCCTCTTCCCTCTATCTAAAGGAAGATTCTTCGATCAACCTCTTGACCCCCTTGTATTATGCCTGTAGTATAGTATTATTGGCGCGCAAAAACCCGTCTGCTCGTTTATGCTCAAAAGCACAAGACGCACCATTAAACCGAATCAGAACAACTAAATAATACAACTCAATAATTGTAGGTAGGTGAGAATCATGTCTACCAAAGTGTTGAATATCATCGAACAGATGAAAACCCTAACCTTAGTGGAGGCCGCTGAGTTATTCCGGGAAATTGAACACAATTTTGGCGTAGATGCTTCTCCCTTAAAAGTGAAATTCGAGACTCCGGAAATGGCTGAAACAATGTCTAATTCGGAAATAACAAGTCACTGGACAGCATCTCCCTCTGTTAATAACTCTGCACAAGTTTTTGATGTTGTTTTAGAGTTTATTCCTCCCAACCGGAAAACGGCCATTACTAAAGTCGTTTGGAATGTAACCGGGGTGGGGTTTAAACAAGCTAAATTGATGGTCAAAAAACCTCCGGTTTTATTGAAAGAGTCTATTTCTTCCCATGATGCGATGAACATTAAAAAACATCTAGAGTCTTTTGGGGCGAAAGTCTCTCTTCAATGAGCCAAAATTCATTACAAGGTAATAGGCAATAGGTAATAGCTCAAAACTCTTGCCTTTTGCCTATTGCCTCTTTCTGACTCCCGTCCCGAAAAATTTCCTTTTGCAGACCACTCTAATTAAATTGGTTGCTGTTTTGTTGGGTTGCGCGGTTGCTTCACCTAACCTACGGAACTGGTTGCTGTTTTGTTGGGTTGCGCTTTCGCTTCACCCAACCTACGGAATTGGTTGCTGTTTTGTTGGGTTGCGCGGTTGCTTCACCCAACCTACGGAATTGGTTGCTGTTTTGTTGGGTTGCGCTTTCGCTTCACCCAACCTACGGAACTGGTTGTTGTTTTGTTGGGTTGCGCTTTCGCTTCACCCAACCTACGGAACTGGTTGTTGTTTTGTTGGGTTGCGCTTTCGCTTCACCCAACCTACAGATTTCATTCTTTTTTGTGTTTCATATTAGGGATAATTTTCATTTGTCTTATGTCTATTTTTCTAAAAATGGCCAGCCTAAAAATAGAGCAACAATTGTGGCAGAAACGCAAATTTCACCAGATTTAATTTGTTTAAAGGTTTCGGGAAAAGGCATTAAAACCACTTCTAATTCTTCATTCTCATCTAAATGTTGCGTTCCTTCTAGCACCACATTCTCAGCTAAAAAAATATGCACTTGGTTGGTGTCCTGCACTGGACTATCATGAACCGTGGTTAGTTTTGACCACTGGGAGGAAATATAGCCCGTTTCTTCTTCTAATTCCCGTTGTGCGGCCGTTAAACTATCCTCCTCGGTGGGATCAAATTTTCCGGCGGGTAATTCCAACAAAATCTTTTCTACGCCGTGACGATATTGGCGGACAAAAACCACATCTTGCTGGGGGGTGACAGGTAACACAAGGGCAACATCTGGCCGCAAATTGATAAAATAATCATCAAGGATCTTGCCACTGCTTAACTGAACGGTATCTTGGCGAATGGTACACCATTCATTCTGGATAATCCATTTTGAATTGAGTTTTTGCCATTTGCGGATTGAGGTCATGTCTTTTTCTGTTCTCTAGGGGTGAATACTGCTCAAAATTCTATGCAAATTCAGGTTCAACAGTTCACGGTGCATAAAAAAGTCCCCCTAACGATTAGTCGCGGCACCCAAGGGGAAAATACTAATCTCTGGATTCAAATTGAAGAGGAGGGGATTACAGGGTGGGGTGAATCAACTCCCTTTTCTGTGGCGGTGGGGGATAAAATTACGGCTCAGAGATTGGCGGAACAGGTGGAGGGGTTAATTCCCTATTTAAGCCCTTTTGCCCCTTGGGAATGGCAACACCTTGAGGGGGTTTTCCGGCAGTTTAAGCCCCATCCGGCGGTACAAGCGGGGATTGACTTGGCTTGTCATGATTGGCTGGGAAAACGGGCGAATTTACCCCTCTGGCAAATGTGGGGGGCGGATTTAAGCCGCGTTGTGCCTACGTCGGTGACGGTGGGGATTAGTTCTCCTGAACTGGCACGGCAACGGGTGCGCCAGTGGCGGGAGGTGACGGAAACGCGGGCAATTAAGGTTAAGTTAGGTAGTCCAGAGGGGATTGAGGCGGATAGGGCGATGTTGCAAGGGGTGCGTGAGGAAGCGCCGGAAGCGGAGTTAACGGTGGATGCTAATGGAGGCTGGACGTTGGGGGAGGCGCTGGAGATGATGCCGTTGTTGGTGGCGCTGGGGGTGCGTCATTTGGAACAACCGTTAGGGGTGGAGGATGAGGGGAATTATGGGGCGCTGTATGAACGGGCGCTGTTGCCGATTTTTGTCGATGAAAGTTGCTTTACGAGTGGGGATGTGGCACGGTTGGCGGGGGTGGTGCATGGGATTAATATTAAGTTGATGAAGTCGGGGGGATTACGGGAGGCTTGGCGGATGATTCATCTGGCGCGTGGGCTAGGGTTACAGGTAATGTATGGTTGTTATTCGGATAGTTGTTTGGCGAATAGTGCGATCGCGCAGTTGGGAGCCTTTGCCGATTATTTAGACTTAGATAGTCACTTAAACTTGCAGGATGATCCCTTTACAGGGGCCGTCTTACAAGCAGGGCGGCTCATTCCCACCCCTCAACCCGGTTTAGGAGTACAGTTGAAATGCAGTTAACCACAAAACATCGTGTCGCCGTTTTACTTCATCAAGGGATTCACGATGGCACGGGGAAAACGGGATTATCCTTTATCCGCTACGGTATCGCCCCGGTGGTGGCGGTGATTGATGCAGACTGTGCGGGGGAATCTTTGGCGCAGGTGGCGGGGATTGAACAGGATATCCCTATTGTGGCATCGGTGGCGGAGGCTTTAACCTATGAGCCGGATGTGTTGTTGATTGGTTTAGCGCCGTCGGGGGGGCTTTTACCGGAGGATTGGTGGCAGGAGGTTAAACAAGGGGTTTTAGCGGGGTTATCGGTGGTGAATGGTCTACATACCCCGATGGTGACGATGGTAGAAGAGTTACCGAGTCAACGGTTAGCGAAAGGTCAATGGATTTGGGACATTCGCCAAGAACCGAAAGGGTTAGGCATTGGCGGGGGGCGGGCGCGTTCTCTGCCTTGTCAACGGATTCTGACGGTGGGAACGGATATGGCGGTGGGGAAGATGTCCACCAGTTTGGAGTTGTGGAAGGCCGCCCAAAGAAAGGGCATTAAAACGGGGTTTGTGGCGACGGGACAAGCAGGGTTAATGATTGCCGGGAGGGGGGTTCCCTTGGATGCGGTGCGGGTAGATTTTGCGGCGGGTGCGGTGGAAAAGGCGGTGTTGGAGGTGGGGGCGGATTGTGATTTGCTGTTGATTGAGGGTCAAGGGTCGTTACTCCATCCCGGTTCTACGGCCACTTTACCGTTAATTCGGGGCAGTCAACCCACGGGCTTGATTTTAGTCCATCGGGCGGGGCAAAAAACAATCAATCGTTGCCCGGATGTGTCTATTCCTCCTTTGCCGGAGGTGGTGCGTTTATATGAGACGGTGGCCAGGGCGGGGGGGGCTTTTGGGGAAACTCCGGTGCGGGGTATTGCTTTAAATACGTTCCATTTAGGGGCAGAGGAGGCGCAAGAGGCGATCGCACAAATCAGGGAGGAAACGGGTCTACCCTGTACCGATGTCGTCCGCTTCGGGGGGGAGGTTCTCTTAGCTGCGCTTGATGGGGAATCGGGAATAGGCAATGGGCAATCTGGACAAGTTAAGACCCAAATTTAGAAGTCAAGGTGTCGGGAATCGGGAGATTGCCTAAACAAAAAGAGCGATCGCCGATTGACCATCGCTCCTATTCGCATCTTCCCTTCCATTTTAACCATTCAGTGAGTCAGTGATCCCTAACGGCGAGTAACAAGTGGTAACATCGCCCCAATCAGTAGGCCTACACCCACCCCAAACGTGAGCAAAACCCCAAAAGGAATTTCAACGGAACTAAAAGTTAAAAAGTTTAGGGAAACGGGGGTAATATTTTGAATCGAAATCACAGCGATAGTCACGAACCAAGCCGTGATTAAGACGGAAATTAGGACATTACTCAAGGTTCTCATCATTGCACTTTGGACATATGCTTTCTTTCTCAACCAGCCCTAAGAAGACAAATCATCGGGAGTTCCTGTTTTCTTCCCCTCATCTGTCTCCTGATATTCTAGTTCACTGGAATCCGGGGTTTCCGTTTCTTCTAATACCCCATCCCACGTTGTGGCGGTTGGTTTCTCCTCTGGTTGAAGGTTCTCCACGGCCTCCCCTTCTGCTTCTCCTGCACTGGTTTCAATCCCATCCTCTCCTACTTCCCCACGTTTCTCCTCATCCAGTGTCATTTCGGCAAGGATTGGCTCTGGGGCGGGAGTATCAGTTCGGGAAGGTTCGGCACCCTCACTGATGGGTTCTGGGGCATCTGTAGCCGTCTCTGCGTCGTTATCCGGTTCTGGGGCGGGAGTATCAGTTCGGGAAGGTTCCGCACCCTCACTGATGGGTTCTGGGGCATCTGTAGCCATCTCTGCGTCGTTATCCGGTTCTGGGGTGGGAGTATCAGTTCGGGAAGGTTCCGCACCCTCACTGATGGGTTCTGGGGAATCGGGTTCAAGGGCGGCCTTGCCTTCCGTTTCTGTTTCCCCTTCAGTCGTAGGGGCTGAATCTTCAAGGGTGGCGACCATTTCGGTTGTCTCAGAGGCGGCTGGCTCGTCCGTAGAACCCGCTTTTGGCGATTTTTTGAAGAAATTAGTTAACGGACTCAACAAGCCCTGAATCGAGAAACCTTCCACCTTCTCCTTTAACTCTGGGGAGACTTCCGTTTGTTGAGCGCTGGGAGTTTTTTGTCGTCGCAGGATTAAAGTTTGTCCACCCAACCAGACTAGCAAGGCGACGCTAGCGGTCTGACCCAGTAGGACTCCCCCAGTGATACGACCTGCACAAAGCCATAACACCAGAGCATAAAATAACCCGACACCACTCCAGATAAAATCATTTTTGCGGTGGACTTCGGGAAAAAAGAAGGCAGCCATATAGAAGATGAAACTACCCAGTCCTACAATTGCGGCTAGGATATTGGCCAGCATTGGGATGAATCCTCCTTAAAGATTGCCGGGTCGTGGGAACAAGCCCTAATACTAGCTAATTGAAACATTTTTTGGGAACTTGGGGAAATGATATGATAGCCCTGTACTTGGACGCAAAGAGAAAACGGCTATGGGTGAAGCAAAACGTCGGAAAGAAGCCCTTGGGGATAAATACGGGCAAGAGGACACTATTTTACCTTGGCTGCCCATTACCAAGACCCAAGCCGACCAATTTATGAAAATTACCACCAAGGGGGCTTGGATTGGCATTGGGCTGCTCGTCGCCGTTTGGTTAACGGTGCGTGTGATTGGCCCCGGTTTTGGTTGGTGGGAATTGAATTAGCATGGCAAGGGAACGGGGAATCGGGAGTCGGGAGTCGGGAATCGGGAGTCGGGAGTCGGGAGTCGGGAGTCGGGAGTCGGGAATAGTTAATAATTATCAACTCCCCCTCTCCCCTGCTCCCCTGCCCCCCTGCTCCCCCTTCCCGGTGTTCTCCGAAAAGAGTGTTAAAAATTGCCGAAGCGTGACCGGGTTGCGTACACAATAACAACCAACAGATCATTCAGATAGGAGCGAAGAAATTCCGTGCAGACGAATATCTCACCCACATCCACACAAGAGACGGTTCAGATTAAAGTTGAGGATGACCGCACTGGTATGAGTAAAGAAACGCTCAAACGAGCGTTTGCGGATAACTTGTTCTATCTCCAAGGAAAATATCAAGCCTGGGCTACTCCCTACGATTACTATATGGCCTTGGCCTATACGGTGCGCGATCGCCTGCTGCATCGTTTCATTAAAACCATGAGTACCTACTTTGAACAAAATGTCAAAGTGGTGTGTTATCTGTCCGCCGAATTCCTCATGGGTCGTCACCTGGCCAATAATTTAGTCAACTTAGGGATTTATGAAGATATCCAAGAAGTCGTAGCCTCGGCTGGACTGAATCTAGACGACCTGCTAGAACAAGAACATGACCCCGGTTTAGGAAATGGGGGTTTAGGTCGCTTGGCCGCTTGTTTCTTAGACTCCCTCGCCACTTTAGAAGTCCCGGCCATTGGCTACGGCATCCGCTATGAATTCGGCATTTTTCACCAAGAAATCCGCGACGGATGGCAAGCGGAAATTCCTGATAAATGGTTACGCTTTGGCAATCCTTGGGAAATTCCCCACTTAGAGGCCTCGGTGCAAGTGAAATTCGGCGGCCACACCGAAACCTATCGGGATGACAAAGGCCGTAAACGAGTAACCTGGGTTGCAGAGCGCACGGTGACGGCGATTCCCTACGATACCCCAGTTCCGGGCTACAATACCAACACGGTGAACCCCTTGCGTCTGTGGCGCGCTGAAGCGGGGGAAGAACAGGATTTTAATTTTGATGCCTTTAATGCTGGGGATTATGACGGTGCTGTTGCCAGCAAAATGTCCTCAGAAACCATTTCTAAAGTTTTATATCCCAACGATAACACCCCCCAAGGTCGTCAATTACGCTTAGAGCAGCAATATTTCTTTGTTTCGGCTTCTCTGCAAGATATGATTCGCAATCATTTGCGGATTCATCCCAGTTTAGAAAATTTCCATGAACATTTTGCCGTTCAATTAAACGATACTCACCCAGCCGTTAGTATTGCGGAATTGATGCGCTTATTAATTGATGAACATGGCATGGACTGGGATAAAGCTTGGTATATTACCCAGAAAACTTTTGCTTATACCAACCATACTTTATTGCCGGAAGCGTTAGAAAAATGGGCGGTGGATTTATTCGGCAGTTTACTGCCGCGCCATTTGGAAATTATCTATGAGATCAATTTCCGCTTTTTGGAAGATATAAAAACCTGGTTCCCTAAACAGCCTGAGTTATTGGGTCATTTATCCATCATTGCCGAGTACCCAGAAAAATCTGTGCGGATGGCGCATTTAGCCTGTATTGGCAGTCATGCTATTAATGGGGTGGCGGCGCTACATACCCAACTGTTACAAAGTGACACGCTAAAACATTTTGCGGCACTGTGGCCGGAGAAGTTTATTAACAAAACCAATGGGGTTACGCCTCGCCGTTGGATTTTATTATGTAATCGGCGTTTGGCGAATCTGATCACGGAAAAAATTGGGGAGGATTGGCTTAAGGATCTTTCCCAAATGCGCAAGCTGGAGGCCTACTTAAATGATCAGGAGTTCCGTCGTCGTTGGCGGGAGATTAAGTACGCGAATAAGCAAGATTTAGCGTCTTACATTTGGAAACATAATGACATTGAAGTTGACCCTAATTCAATGTTTGATGTGCAGGTGAAACGGATGCACGAATACAAGCGGCAGTTGTTAGATGTGCTGCATATTGTGGCGTTGTATAACCGCATTAAGAAGAATCCTAATGTGAGTATTACGCCGCGCACGTTTATTTTTGGTGGCAAGGCGGCACCGGGTTATTTTATGGCCAAGTTGGTGATTAAGTTAATCAACTCGGTGGCGGAGATTGTCAATAAAGATCCTGATGTGCGGGGTCGTTTAAAGGTGGTCTTTTTAGCGAATTTTAATGTTTCTTTGGGTGAGAAAATTTACCCGGCGGCGGATTTGTCGGAACAAATTTCCACCGCGGGGAAAGAGGCCTCTGGGACGGGAAACATGAAGTTTGCGATGAATGGCGCGATTACGATTGGGACGCTGGATGGTGCGAATATTGAAATCCGCGAGGAAGCCGGGGAGGAGAATTTCTTCCTGTTTGGTTTGACGGCAGAAGAGGTCGCGGTTATGAAGGCGAAGTCTTACAATCCCATGTATTATTACCTGACGAATCCTGATTTGAAGGCGGTGTTAGATCGTATTTCTTCGGGGTATTTCTCCCACGGGAATCAGGAGATGTTTAAGCCGTTAGTTGATTCGTTGTTGTATGACGATCAGTATATGTTGCTGGCGGATTTTCAGGCCTATGTGGATTGTCAGCATGAGGTAGGTCAAGCCTACGCGGATCAAGAACGCTGGACTACGATGTCTATTCTCAATTCAACGCGTATGGGTAAGTTTTCGAGCGATCGCACTATTCGCGAATATGTGACGGAAATCTGGAAAGCTAAACCTGTGAAGATTGAGTTAGAGGAGTATAGTCAGGAAAAGGCGGGTCTTCGTGTTCATTCTTAAGGGTCATGGCTCATCCATCGGTAAATGGCGAACCATAAGTGGGGAGTCATCCCTAATAGTTTATGTAGGGCTTGCTGAATAAGTCCGAGAGTTGGGTAGTCGGGAGTCAGGAATAGGGAATTGGGAGTCGGGAAAAGGCAATAGTCAAGAGTTTTAGCTATTCACTATTCCCCTGCCCCCCTCTCCCCTGCTTCCTTGTTGGGTCTAGCATCTAGTTTTATTTAGCAGACCCTACATAAAACCGTAGAGGGAATTCATGAATTCCCTCTACGATATGGGTTAAATTTTCCCCTATTAGGATGGCTATAGTTCATCAACTCAAGGATTCGCGCATTTCTCGATAACACCAACGAACTAAAACCGCACCAATTACGAGTTTAGCCAATTCTAAACCCCAATAGCCAAACTGCATCGCAACCATGGTGTTCGAGAGAGAACTAACTCCAGAATCAAACAGATTGAGATGTAAGCCGAAACCGCTCATTTGGGGGGTCAAAATGTAGGTATAAATGAGAGCAATCGTTAACAAAACCCCAGAGAGAATTAAAGAGCCTCGGTCAATCAATTTTGAGAGATGATGGTGATAAAAATGTAACACTAAAAAACAAGTTGTAATTAATCCAGCACAGAGCAATTCTAGTCGGTTAAAAATTCCGAAGACTAGATAACCCGCACCGATAAATCCCTCTTGTGCCATCATGCCAGAAGCATATAAACTAGGAAGAATTACAAAGTCAATAACGACACTGCTACTGAGCCAAAAGCCTAGAGTTGCTAGGACAACTAGCTGCCAGTTCAGGGGCTTAGACCATTGATTGGAGTATGAAGCCATGTTTCCCTGTAGAACTCATCACCTTTAGCTTAACGAATTTTAGGGGGTAAAAATATCAAAAAACATTACAATTTTGACGTTAGGTGACGCGGGATCATGAGGATTTATATGGATTGATGAACTAACTTAAAGAAATGTAAAAAATACTTGCAAATTGAATTCATTTGAGTTCTATCCTGTGACCGAATAATCAAGCCTAGAGAAAAGACTCTGTGTTGTGTTTACGTCTTTTTGCCCTCAATTCTTCCCTTGCTACGCTCCATGTTTGACTGTTCTGCTTGTGATTTAACTTCTGCTCTGTCTCCCCTCCTTTTCCATCGGCAAACCCTTGACCTGCTGTTAGCAGAACTGTTAGAGGGTTTACAGATGGCACCTGTGCCTAGCCAAATCTGGCTAAAATGTGGGGAGTTGAGGACTTGGCAGGGAAGGGTTCGACAGTATCAGGAACAAGTGGGGAGTCCGACAGAGGTTTATTGTTGTTGGGAAAAGGGAATGGGGGAAGACTGGGGGGAGATGATTCCCTTTCAGGTGGGGGATACAAGGGCGAGTGATAGTTTTGTGGTCATTCAGTCTCCGGTGGTGGTGATGGTGTTGGTGGTGCAACCGAAACCGTCGCAAAGCAGCTATTTTCAAGGGTGGTGTAGTTTTGATCCTCAAGTGGCGATCGCCATGTTGCAAGAAATTCAACAACATCTGGTAATTTCCGACGACACCCCCAAAGATTTGTTAGTGGAAATGGTGCCGGAATCCCTCCCCCCTCCCCCCTCCCCTTGGTTAACGGCTTTGTGGCTGAATACCTTACAATCTCTTGAGTTAAGCCATACCCTCACCCCCCAATCCCCCCCAAGAGATGGCGAAGATGTCGGGGTCACTCAACTGTTGCAACAGGTGTTAGGGGAACTGAGTCCCCCCCTCACGCGGATGAAAACAGCGCTGGGATTACTCAACTCTCCCCAACTCAAACCCTCCCAACGAGAGCGTTATTTAATTTTGTTACAGCAAGAGTGCGATCGCCAACAATCTCTCATTAAAGGGGTTCGTTCCCTACTCGAATTAGATCAACCCCCCTCAGAAACCCCACCCCCCCACTTATACATTGAGCAAATTCTCCCCGGCATTGTTAGCACCTACCAACCTCTGGCCATGGAACAGGGAATTCAACTGGGTTATACCATTCCTGTGGGTTTACCCCCCATTCACTGTCCTGAAGCGTGGTTTCGTTCCATCGTCTGGCATTTACTCAACAATAGTTTACAATACACCCCCCCTCAAGGTAGAGTATACGTCCTAGCCTCTTTACAAGGGGAATATATTCAACTCGCCTTTGAAGATACTGGAATTGGCATCGCTTCCCATCATCTACCCAAAATTTTTGACAGTTTTTATCGCGGAAATCCCGATCTCCACAGCCACAAAATGGGCGTGGGTTTGGGTTTGACCATCGTACAACGT
The DNA here is from genome assembly GCF_000314005.1 of Spirulina subsalsa PCC 9445. Lineage (NCBI taxonomy): Bacteria > Bacillati > Cyanobacteriota > Cyanophyceae > Spirulinales > Spirulinaceae > Spirulina > Spirulina subsalsa. Next base: position 1,510,955 of record NZ_JH980292.1, on the reverse strand, counting down.
CTGTTAATTCGCTGCGGGGGGTCTATTTCAGTCCAAAGTCAGTTAAAGCAAGGTTCGACCTTTAAAGTATTATTTCCTTGTGCGAAAAGTGCCACCCCTTAAAATCTTGGGATCACTTTACCTGTTCTTAAAAATGGATTGTTACAATCTTCTAGCGGGTATAAGCGCGCTCTTCGGTGAGCCATGACCTAGACGGAACTATGAGAACTGTTATTTTGTCCAGTGCGGAGACATCTTTATGACTGTAAACAATGAACTGATTGATCAACCTCAAGCCTTTAGTGACAGTACATCCGTTATTGATGTAGAAGATTGGAACGTCTATTATGGCGATTTCCACGCCTTAAAAAGTATTTTCTTAAAAGTCCCCAAAAACAAAGTAACCGCTTTTATTGGCCCGTCTGGTTGTGGAAAAAGTACCCTCTTGCGCTGTTTTAACCGTTTAAACGATTTAATCCCCAGTTTCCACGCTACAGGACGTATGACCTATCATGGTCAGGATCTCTACGGTTCCAACGTGGACGCGGTACAGGTGCGTCGTAACATTGGGATGGTATTCCAGAAACCCAATCCCTTCCCCAAATCCATCTATGACAATATCGCCTATGGGGTGCGGGTGAATGGAATTAAAGGGGATATGGATGAAATTGTGGAGCAGTCCCTACGCCGAGCGGCCTTATGGGATGAGGTGAAAGACAAGCTGAAACAAAACGGTACCGCCATTTCTGGGGGACAACAACAACGGCTTTGTATTGCGCGCGCGATCGCGGTTCAGCCCGATGTCGTCCTAATGGATGAACCCTGTGCCTCCCTTGACCCCATTTCCACCCTCAAAATTGAAGAACTGATCCACCAACTCAAAGAAAACTACACCATTATCATCGTCACCCACAATATGCAGCAAGCCTCACGGGTGGCAGATTTAACCGCCTTCTTCAATGTGCGGGTCGTCAATGACAAACGTCAAGGCTATTTAGCCGAAGTAGACCGCACCGAGATTATTTTCCAGAATCCCAAGGAAGAAGCTACTCAGCAATATGTGAGTGGTCGTTTCGGTTAATCTTGACCCCAAGGGGGTAGGGAACAGGGGGGCAGGGGAGAGGTTGATTACTGTTCCCTTTTGCCGATTCCCGATTCCCGATTCCTGACACCCCGACTTATTCAACAAGCCTTAATTAGGGTCTGCTGTTCACTTCGTGACGCTTCGCGTTCACTTCGTGACGCTTCGCGAACGCGAAGCGTTGCGTAGCAATATATCCCTCCAAGCAGTGTTACTAGGACTTTCGATTGGGAGCGACAAAGTGCAAGGTTTTAGTGATAAAGAATCAAAAAGGCTTGCCTTTTTCCGATTCCCCCTGTTCCTTCCCGTTCCCTGTTTTCCACCCAGAGTAGAGTTATTCAGTAAGCCCTAATTAGAACTATGAATTAAACGCTCTTGATTATGGCGTTTATTCCAGTCGCGGATGGCTTCCGCAAGACGGGCTTTTTCTGAACGGGGTGGGGTAGGGCTATCCTGTGGAGTCTTGCGGGGGGTGACTTGGGCATTCATGCACTGATTTAGGTCGTTTTGGGGGGACATTCTCTCTAAATCTCGTAAGACTTCCTGCACACTTTGATAGCGTTCGGCTAAGGAAGGTTTGAGGATTTTCTCTAAAATCCGAGCAAAGGGACGACTTAATTCTATGCGGTCTTGCCATTTTAACTCCCCAGTGGCGCGATCGCTCTTAAAATCCAAGGGCGCTTTCCCCGTCAGCAAATACAAACACGTCACCCCTAAAGCGTAAATATCACTAGCATAAACCGGACGCAGGGCAAATTGTTCAGGGGGTGCAAAACCCACTGTTCCCACAAAATGCGTCGTCACCCCCTTAGAAGAATTATCAATCTGCATTAATTCTTGTTTCACCGCCCCAAAATCAATCAACACCAAACGACGATCTTGAGCCAGAATAATATTTTGCGGTTTAACGTCTCGGTGAATAACCCCCTGTTGATGGACATAATCCAATAACAGGAGTGTCTCCCGCAAAATCCGCTTGACAATCACCTCCGACTGGCACCCCTGCCGACGGACTAAACGGGCTAAAGTAGCCCCCCGGATATACTCTTGAACTAAATAGAAATCCTCCCCGACGACAAAATAATCCAAGAGACAGGGAATCTGGGAATGACTACCGAGGGCGGCTAAGGTTTTAGCTTCTCGTTGAAAGCGCCGACGTGCCGTTTCTAGGGCTTTTGCTTCACTCACTCGCGGACAAAGTTGTTTGATCACACAGAAGGGTTTCGCGGGTAAACGTAAATCCCGGGCTAAAAACGTAACCCCAAAACCCCCACGACCCAGCATTCTTAAGACTAGGTAGCGATCGCGAAACAGTTGTTTTGTTCCGCACAGTTGACCAAGTTCCGTGTCTCGGAAGACATCATTATGAAACTGCGATAAATTCGAGGGAGGAAAAGACATAATTGCTTTAAGTAGAGAAACAGTAAGCCTCTATAGGATCTAGTCTAGGCCAATATTTATGGGCTGTTGAGTTTTATTACACTCAGCAACATAGATGTTTCGGATGGTTTCCTTGTTTTTGAGCAAAATTGACCAAAACTTTAAATTTCTGCGCCTTATTTCGGCGAGTAGGAGAAATCAATTATAGTGGAGGGAATGTGAAATTTACGGGACACTCCAGCAAGGGGTATAACTTTATGACTGTAGAATTGCAACAAGCTTTAGCTCAACATCGCGCCCTGAAAGTCATTAGCGGATTACAGAATTTTGATCCGGAGCGTGTGGCCGCTGTGGTCAAAGCCGCAACCCTCGGCGGTGCGACTTTTGTTGATATCGCCGCCGACCCAGAATTAGTAAAAATGGTTAAAGGGTTGACAAATCTCCCCATTTGTGTATCTGCCGTTGAACCCGCTAAATTTGTGCAAGCCGTGGAAGCGGGGGCGGATTTAATTGAAATCGGTAATTTTGATAGTTTTTATGCCCAAGGGCGGCGGTTTGAAGCCCCCGAAGTTCTGGAACTGACCCGACAAACCCGCGCTGTATTGCCCCAGATTCTGTTATCTGTCACCGTTCCCCACATTCTGGAGTTAGATCAACAGGTGGCACTGGCTGAGGAGTTGGTGGCGGCTGGGGCGGATATTATTCAAACGGAAGGCGGCACAAGCAGTCAACCCCGGCATCCGGGGGTTTTGGGGTTAATTGAAAAAGCGGCGCCCACTTTAGCGGCGGCGGCCTCGATTTCTAAAGCGGTATCGGTTCCGGTGTTGTGTGCGTCGGGTTTATCGGATGTGACGGTTCCTATGGCGATCGCCGCCGGAGCCTCTGGGGTGGGGGTTGGTTCGGCCATTAACCAACTCAATGATCCTGTGGCAATGGTGGCCGCCGTTCGTCGTCTGGTGGACGCATTAGGCACTGTTCAGCTTGTTGTTTATTAGGGAACAGGGAACAGGGAACAGGGAACGGGGAACAGGGGGATGGGGAATAGGGAATAGGGAACAGGGAATAGGGAATAGGGAATAGGGAAAGGGAACAGGGAATAGGTACTCATTATAAACTCTCTCCCTCTCTCCCCGACTCCCGACTCCCGACTCCCGACTCCCGACTCCCGACTCCCGACTCCCGACTCCCGACTCCCGACTCCCGACTCCCCCTCCCCCCTCCCCCCTCCCCCCTCCCCGTTCCCTTACCAAAACAAACAAAAAACAAAACCTAACCGGGGAATTACTAAACCCGAATCCCCAATCTGGTAAAATCATTGAGGCTTCTATCACTTTGATCAATGGGATCGACACGCGAAAGAATTGCTGTAGACGCGATGGGGGGCGATCATGCCCCCGGCGAAATCGTGGCGGGTGCTGTGCGCGCCGCCGAAGAATTAGATGTTGAGGTCTTGCTAGTCGGCGACCCGGAACAGATTCAAGTGCAATTGGATCTACATGGTCACTCCAAAAATCTCGAAATTGTCGAGGCGGAGGATGCGATCGCCATGGACGAAGAAGCAACGGGAGTCCGTCGGAAACCCAAGGCTTCGATCAATGTGGCGATGGATTTAGTCAAACAGAATCGCGCCGATGCGGTAATTTCTGCGGGACATTCTGGGGCAGTGATGGCGGCCGCCCTGCTGCGTCTGGGTCGCATTAAGGGCATTGACCGCCCGGCGATTGGTGCCGTCTTCCCCACCCTCTTGGCCGGAAAGTCGGTGATTATTCTGGATGTGGGGGCCAATGTAGACTGTCGTCCGAAGTACCTCGAACAGTTTGCTCTCATGGGAACGATTTACAGTAAGTATGTGATGGGGGTGGAAAATCCTCAAATCGGCTTGCTGAATATCGGCGAGGAATCCTGCAAGGGCAATGATTTAGCCCTGAAAACCTACGAACTCCTGACGAAAAATCCCGCGATTCCCTTTATTGGCAATGCGGAAGGTCGAGATGTGTTGTCGGGCCGTTTTGATGTGATTGTCTGTGATGGTTTTGTGGGCAATGTGTTGTTAAAGTTTGCCGAAGCCATTGGGGGGGTACTGTTACAAACCATGCGGGAAGAACTGCCCCAAGGTTTGAATGGACAACTGGCGATGGGGTTACTCAAACCCAATTTAAAACGCCTGAAACAACGGATTGACCACGCCGAATATGGCGGGGCGTTGTTGTTTGGGGTGGATGGGGTTTGCATCATCGGACATGGAAGTTCTCAGGCGCCTTCGGTGTTTAATGCCATTCGACTGGCGAAGGAAGCGATTAGTAATGATGTTTCTGAGCGGATTCGGGATTACTATAGCAAAGGGGTAAAAGCGGGGCAAACCCTTTAAGGCGCAAGCTTGAGCAGAGCGCAAAAGAATGAGCAATTGTATGGAGGTCGCAAGATTTTGAGTAATACAGGGGCGGGGATTGTGGTTATTGGAAGCGGTTCAGCAGCACCGACGACCCTCCTCAATAATGACCAGTTGAGTCAAGTGGTAGAGACTTCTGATGAATGGATTGCGACTCGCACCGGGATTCGGGCGCGTCGTCTGGTGGGGCCGGAGGGGTCTTTAAGTGCGATCGCCTCCCAAGCCGCCCAACAAGCCATCACGATGGCCGGACTCACTGCCCAAGATATTGATTTAATCGTTTTGGCGACCTCCACCCCCGATGATTTATTTGGGACGGCGGGGAAGATTCAAGGGGAAATCGGCGCAACGCGAGCCGTGGCGTTTGATTTGACAGCCGCTTGTTCGGGGTTTGTCTTTGGTTTAGTGACAGTTGCCCAGTTTTTGCGGACGGGGGTTTATCGCAATGCGGTATTAATTGGGGCCGATGTCCTCTCCCGTTGGGTGGACTGGTCAGACCGGGGAACTTGTGTATTATTTGGCGATGGGGCGGGCGCTGTGGTGTTGCAAAGAACGGAAGAGCGCGATCGCCTGTTAGGATTCGAGTTGTGTAGTGATGGCAGCCTAAATCATACCCTTAACCTAGCCTATCAAGGAACCGCCCATCCCCTCACCTCTGATGTCACCATTAGTCAGGGGCAGTATCAACCTATTACGATGAATGGCCGGGAAATCTACCGTTTTGCCGTGGCTAAGGTGCCAGAGGTGATTTCTAAGTCCCTCTTCCGGGCCCAGTTAACGGTGGAGGATTTAGATTGGTTATTACTCCATCAAGCCAATCAGCGCATTATGGATGCGGTCGCCCAACGACTCAAACTTCCCCCGGAAAAGGTGTTAAGCAACCTAGCGAAGTATGGCAACACCTCGGCCGCCTCGATTCCCTTAGCCCTGGATGAAGCGGTACGAGAGGGGAAAGTGAAGGCCGGGGATAAAATTGCGATCGCCGGATTTGGGGCGGGCTTAAATTGGGGCGCGGCCATCATCGAGTGGGGTCTAGTTTAACGCCCCCAAATGAACTCAGGATTTTTTCGCCTGTATTGCGAGACGTGCAGGGCAAAATCCCCCACGACCCAACCCAATCACTGTTAGCCCAACCCGGTTAACAGTTTTTCTGAGTCAATCCCCATTTTTTTTACAGCAATGTTGCGTTGAAAGCCCCATCCCCTTGTGGGTGGGGAGCTTCAAAACAGTTTATCCATTTATTCTTGAGCAAAAAATGACTAAAACCGCATGGATTTTTCCCGGACAAGGCTCACAAAAACTCGGCATGGCCGAAGACTTAGCCGACCTGCCCCAAGCGCAATCCTACTTTGAAAAAGCCGAAAAAATCTTAGGCTGGTCTGTCCTTGACCTCTGCCAACAAGACGAAACCCAACTGAATCAAACCCTCTACACTCAACCCTGTTTATACGTCATTGAATCCATCCTCGCCGACCTCCTCACCCAACAAGGTCAAACCCCCCAAATGGTCGCCGGACACAGTTTAGGTGAATACGTCGCCCTCTACGCCGCCCGCGTCTTTGACTTCGCCACAGGTCTAGAATTAGTCCAACGCCGCGCCACCCTCATGGATGCCACAGCCGGAGGAAAAATGGTCGCCCTGATTGGCTTTAAACGTGAAGAATTGCAACAAGAACTTGACAAAAATTCTGATGTTGTGTTAGCCAATGACAACAGCGACGCACAAGTAGTGATTTCCGGGACCCCCAGCGCCGTTGACGAACTGCTAACCCACATCAAAGCCAAGCGCGCTCTCCCGTTGAATGTATCTGGAGCCTTCCACTCCCCCTTAATGGCAAGCGCCGCCGCCGAATTCCAAACCGCCCTAGATGGGGTTTCCTTCAGTGAGGCAACCGTTCCGGTGTTATCCAATGTTAACCCAACCCCTAGCACCAGTAGCGAAGAACTGAAAAGCCGCCTAGTGCAGCAGATGACAGGTTCTGTGCGTTGGCGGGAAATTATGGCACAAATGGCCAGGGAAGGGGTAGAACAGGTGATTGAAATTGGACCCGGGCAGGTTTTAACAGGTTTGTTCAAACGGGGTTACTCTCAAATCAGCCGGGTCAATGTGAGCCGTTTTGCGGATCTGAAAAGTGTTGTAGAGTAGAAGGGAGAAAGTAGGGAATCAGCAGTTAGCCAAACGCCAAAACGAATCAAGCTCTGTTCCCGATTGCCCTAATTATCAATTCTCAATCTATTTTTCTTACAAGCGGATGATGTTTTATGGCCAAGCGACTTCCTTTTGATTCTTCCGAAATCATGACCCGTGCTGATGAACTGATGAATGCCGCCTCCAATCGTTATCGGATTACGGTACAAGTGGCCAATCGGGCAAAACGCCGCCGTTATGAAGATTTTGAGAGTATGGACGACCCCATGATGAAACCCGTCATTCGGGCTGTGATTGAAATGTCCGATGAGTTAACCCAACCGGAGATTATTGGGGACTAAGATTGTAGAGTCGTGGTGAGTGGAGGAAATCCAGTTGATGGGTCGAATGCAGAAATTAATCAGACAATTTGCCCTTGTCTTTACAATCACCCTAGCCTTAGTGGTGAGTGCTTCCCTGTGGTTTTCTCCCTCCCCCCTACAAGCGCAGTTTGTGCGGCCCGATGTCACCTCACAGGAGGTTTATTCCTTACTGCCCAACTTCCCGCGAGAGAATCAATATGTGCGGTTAGAAACGGGGCAAGTAGACCCGAATAATACCCTGCTGTTCCGTTTAATTTCCTACCATACAGTGATTAAAAATCGTCCAGTTCGCTATCGACTGGATTGGAAACTAACCTTAGCAGATTATTTAGGGGTGAATGAACGGATTGTGCCGGACACTTACCCCGGTAATAGAACTTTACAGGAAAATCCTCTAGAAGGCGATCGCGCAGCCATTAACCAATTAAACCGCAGAGAGCGCCAGGCCTTAATTAACGCCCTCTTACAAGTCTTCAATCCCCAAGCCCTCCAACCCCAACCCCCCCTAAGACCTCGCCCCCAAAGCCCCCCCTCAGACCTTCCGGCCCCCACCTCTCCCCGTCGTCCTTCCCTTCCCCCTCCCGGTGGTGCAGACCTACTCCGCTAGAATCCCCCCCACATTCCTAGGTTAGGCACAGGAAAAGCGCAACCCAACAACTCACCGGGATTCGGTATTTCAACCCCACCTTCCCTATAACTATTTATGCGTGATACTTTAAAGCTAAAAATTATTAGTTTTATCCAAGATTCCATTAAGAGTTATTTTGCTAAACGCCAACTCCATAAACCAGTATTTCACGTTTTAGATCATGTCTTTCCCCATGAACGTAGAGTTCATTCCGTTATGAATGGCTTAGTCACCAGTATGGGAACAAGTTTTTGGGAAAAATTGGCTAAATTTCTTGCGCAATCCAATGATTTTGAAACGATTACAGAACCTTTACTCATGCCCGATCCATTTCCGATTACCATGAGGAATAAATTGGGAGAATTAGAAAGCTTACGCAAATCCAGAAATTCTCGTGACTGGGTATCCACCCCTGAATGTATTACAATTTTACGAGATATTGCCCAAACTCTTGATCTCAAGAGATTAAACTTTATAAAACCTCCTTCTGGTCATGGTGTAGATGTTTATTAAAAAAAAAATAACATAGAATACCTCTTTGATTTAAAATCTCCTCAGCCTAATCGAGGAGATGGCAGTCGTTTTAATAAACAACTTCTCGAATGGTATGCCTATAGATTATGCCAAAACCCAGCCATTCAAATACAAGCCCGGATTGTCTTTCCTTATAACCCTTATATTTCTCAAGAATGGTGGTCAGTGAATGGGTCTAAAGTCTCTCCGTTAGAGGAACATCAGGATGTGTGGATTGGCGATGAGTTTTGGGGTTTTTGTTCAGGTCAATCTAACACATGGGAGATTATTCTAGCCGCTTTTATTGAGTTGGGAGAAGATGAGCAATTTATTAAAAAGTATCGCCGATTTTTTAGCCTGAACGATAAAGCAGACAAGTAGAATTTTGGCATTAAATCAGTAAAACCTTTAACAATTCCTTCGCTACAAACTCCACCACAGGCACAGGAACAGCATTTCCAAACTGCTTTTTAGCAACTTCCTCTCTCGGGTGATATTTAAAATCATCCGGGAATCCTTGTAAACGACAAGCGTGTTTTGCCACAATAGGCAGATACTTCCCTTTCCTATAAATCTGTGTTAAAAACGCCCGCTTATAATCCTCTGGATTGTCACCATGAATAGAGCGAGTAGCAATAAAATCCTTTGCACCCGTTGCGGTTAACGTCGGCAGAGTGGTAGAGGTAGGCAGAAAAACACGATAAACCCCATTAATTCCCGACATATTTTTAGAATTAACAAACTCATACTTAGGCTCAACCGTTTTTCTTAATATCTTTTTCTCAACTAACGCCTCCAACTCCTCAACCTTAAGCCCAGAAATCAATTGACTTAAATCATCATAAGACAAAGGATTACCGTCTTTTTCCCCGTACTGCTTACGCCTTCTATTCTTCAAAATCGTTAAACAGATCATTTTCTCTCGCGCCGTAGTTTTAATTAAGTCCCAAGAATGAATCGTGGTGTGTCCATTTCGTAAGTCAGAAAATACAAAAAAATCGTTCAATTCATCATCTTTTTGAAAGCGATTGCGAGAGGGTGGGATAACGCCCCCAAAAAGAATATCTGGATCTAGCTTAACTTTCTCGATAGGTTCTAAATCAAATTGCTTTGGATCTAAAATATCTAAAAGCCTTGGATTGGTTTTTAACGGCGCAGGAAACCGATATTGATCATGCCCCTTAATCCTCTGATGAATCCCCACAATAAACACCCGTTCTCTATTTTGAGGCAGTCCAAAATCATAGGCATTGATAACTTCCCAATATACCCTATAGCCAATTTGCTCAAACTGCTGGATTAAAAATTCCAGATTCTCCCGGTTTTTCGGGCTGGCGAGTCCTCTAACATTTTCAAAAATAAAGCTTTTGGGTTGACTTTTTGCCAGTAAAGAAATCACATTAAACCACAATTTCCCCCTGGGATCATCAAACCCCTTCAACTTCCCCGCAACAGACCAAGGCTGACAAGGGACTCCCCCCACCACTATATCTACACCCGTCGGTAACTGGTCAACTTGGGTAATATCCCCTAAACTAATTTCATCTTGATTTAAATAACTAAGATGATTCGCTTGATAAACTTTTAGAGCTTCTTTGTCAATTTCCGAGTAGGCTAAACAAGAACCCCCTAAGTTGTTTAAAGCAATTCTAAAGCCGCCAATCCCCGCAAACAGATCAATAAAGGTAAATCGTGATGAATGGACGGCTAAATTTAAGGGTAACTGGAGTTGAACTGCCTCTAAAGTCTTCATTATTCAAGGGCGACGCGAATTGATATCTATAGGGGGGTGAACTGTCGTTTTATTTTATTATGTCTATTCTACCTTACTCCTAGAAAGCTAAAGGAGAAACCGGGTTGCGTTCATCCCCTCTTTTTCCCTCAAACCCCTATCAAAAACCCGGTTTCTTTCTGGGTTCATCCTATCCTTCCCCCCCAAACCCTTGTCACAAACTCGGTTTTTCCCTCAACCATCAACCCATCGGGAGCAGGTCAAAACCCGGAATTGTTAACTGTTGGGGCTGGTGCAAGGAAACCGAGACGGGTTGATGTCCGCGCAAAGTGGCAATGGCAGAACGCCCAATATAATACCCCAGATTCACAGGGATAGCATTGCCAATCTGTCTATACTGTTGGGCAACTGTTCCCGCAAATTGCCAAGCATCGGGAAAGGTCTGGATGCGGGCATATTCGCGCACGGTTAACGGTCGAGTTTCTTCTGGGTGACAACGTTCGGTTTGAGTTTGGGAGGGGCTGCAAGTTAACGTTAAAGCGGGTTCATCCCAGGCCAATCTGCGGGCAAAACCTGTCCGTCCCCCGCCTTGAGTGTAACTGTTTTTCATATAGGTTTTTTGCAAGTCTAGGGGCAAATCACGCCAATTTCCTCCCGGTGGTACTTGCTCCATAATCTGCCGTTTTCGTTCGTTATACTGCTGTCCGGGGGAATCAGGACAGTTTTCGAGGGCTTCTCGTAAAGAAATTGAATAACTTTTTTCTTCGGGAAAAATGGGGTGGAGGTTTAAATCTTGACGAGTCGCAATAATAAACAATCGTTCTCGCTTTTGGGGAACATCTAAAAATTGAGCGCGCATGACTTGATAGGTGCTTCGATAACCTAAACTCCCTAACACGGCTAACATGATTTTGAGGGTTTCTCCGCGCTGGTGGGTGAGTAATCCTTTGACATTCTCAGCAATAGCTAGTTTTGGTTGAACTTCCTGTACACACCGGGCAAACTCAAAAAATAAGGTTCCTCGCACGTCTTCTAAACCTCGGCGAAATCCGGCATGGCTAAATGCTTGACAGGGAAATCCACCAGAAACTAGATCAATTTGATGGCGAAAAGGGGAAAAATCGACTTGAGTTATATCTGCTGCGAGAATCGGCCACTGAGGGCGATTTTGTTGGAGAGTTTCAATACAAGTGCGATCGCATTCTAGGAGTAATTCGTGCTGAATCCCTGCATTTTCCATCCCCAAGGCCAATCCCCCCGCCCCCGCAAACAGTTCAATAGCTTTAAAATGAGTTTTATCCTCACTGTGCAAAATACTATAGCGGTTGTCCTGAACTTGACCATTTTTTCGACGATAGAAGGTTTCCAATTCTTCTAGGTTAAAAACTCGCTGGTTTTGTTGATTCAGGTAACTTTTAATCAGTTGTTTTTTCTCCCAACTTAGAACGTCTTGGGGCGTGATTCCTAGGTGATAGGCGACTTGCTCTAAGCTAACTGATTTCATCTCAATTTATGGTTTACAAAACACCATTTTTATGGTAACAATGTTATGCCTTTATGAGTGAGTCTCAGTTAGCGGTTTTCTGGTCGGTAAAGCCTCGCACAACCCAACAGTCGCACACCCCTAAGTTTATTGTATCTTCCCCCAGATGCTCAACAACCCGGTTTCTTGCCCCTCGTTTCCTCGTCAACAGCTATTCCTAGGTTAGGCACAGGGAAAGCGCAACCCAACAACTCACCGGGAAACTGTAGCCACCCTTAAAACGCTATATTATGAATAGGGGAACAGGGGAGCAGGGGGGCAGGGGAGAATTGATAATTATTCCCTATCACCTATTACCTATTACCTATTCCCGATTCCCGACTCCCGATTCCCGACTCCCGACTCCCGATTCCCGATTCCCGACTCCCGACTCCCGACTCCCGACTCCCGACTCCCGACTCCCGACTCCCGACTCCCCGTTCCCTGTTTTTGAAAAAAATGTCACCTCTTCCCGAACAAGGTCAATTGGTTGAAGTCCGAGGACAACGTTATACCGTTAACGCTGTTCAGACTTCGACTTTACCGACGAATGTAGTCCAATCGAAACGCCCACCGACTCATCACTTGATTAGTTTGGCTTCCATTGAAGATGATGCCACGGGTGAACAGTTACAAGTGGTTTGGGAGGTGGAATCGGGGGCTAAGATTTTTGAGGAGCGAGAGTTACCCTATCCTTTCGCCTTGGATGATGCCCAGAGTTTTGAAGCGTTTTTAGATGCGGTGCGCTGGGGGGCGGTGTCAAAAGCAGATCGCCAAGGAGTTCAGTCGCCTTTCCGCAGTGGCATTGATATTGAAGACTATCAACTAGATCCTGTGGTGCGGGCGGTGCAAATGCCGAGGGTGAATTTGTTAATTGCTGATGATGTGGGCTTGGGAAAAACCATTGAGGCGGGCTTAGTGGCGCAGGAGTTGGTGTTACGGCAACGCGCCCACCGGATGTTAATTGTTTGTCCCTCGGCGCTTCAGGTGCAATGGCGGGAGCAAATGCGGGATAAGTTTGGCTTGGATTTTCGCATTGTCAATAGTGATTTAATGCGGGATCTCCGACGGCGGCGGGGATTACATATTAATCCTTGGAGTCATTATCCCCGTTTGATTACGTCGATTGATTATGTTAAACGCGATCGCCCCATGCAGTTACTCCGGGAGTCTTTACCGGGAGAAGAAGAATCCATCTTTCCCCGTCGGATTGATCTGTTGATTGTGGATGAAGCCCATAATATCGCACCGCCGGGGGGGGGACATTATGCGGTGGATTCCTTGAGGACAAAGGTGATCCGGTTTTTGGTGCGCCATTGTGAGCATAAATTATTCCTGTCGGCGACTCCCCATAATGGCTATCGGGAAAGTTTTACCGCCCTGTTGGAGTTACTGGATTCTCAACGGTTTGCTCGGGAAATTGCCCCGGAGCCTAAACAGCTTAATTTAATCATGGTGCGTCGTCTGAAGCGGGACTTACCAAACAAATGGGATGGCTCCCCACGCTTTCCTGAACGTCAGTTAGAGGCGATCGCAGTTCCCTATACCGAAGAGGAACGGGAAGCCAATCGGCAACTGAATGAATACACCCAGTTACGGCGCAAAGGGGCAACGGATCAGTTAGAACAGACGGCGACGGAGTTTGTCTTAAAACTCCTGAAAAAACGCCTGTTTTCCTGTCCCCAAGCCTTTTTAAACACCTTATTAAAACATGAGGAATCGTTCTCTAAGCAGCGACGGAAAAAGTCCCTAATGGTGCCGACGGTGGGCTTGTTGCAACGGAAATTAGAGGATATTGATGAAGAGTTTGCCGATGATGATCTCTATGAAGAATCCACCCTAGAAGCCTTAGATACCAGTAGTTCTCTCTTTCGTCCCCTCACCACTCGGGAGCGGGAACTGCTCAATGGTTTAAAGCAGTGGGCCGAGAAAACCGCTAGAAGCCTTGATAGTAAAGCGGAGCAGCTTTTGCACTGGTTAGATACCTATATCCGACCGGGGGGGCAATGGTCCCAGGAGCGAGTGATTATTTTTACCGAATATCGAGCCACTCAAAAATGGTTAGCGGATTTGTTGCTCAGTCGGGGCATGGGAGAGGAAAATCGCCTGATGGTGTTGTATGGGGGAATGGCCAGTGATGAGCGGGAAAAGGTCAAAGCGGCGTTTCAGGCTCATCCTGATGTGTCCCCCGTGCGAATTCTCTTGGCAACGGATGCGGCTTCTGAGGGGTTGGATCTACAAAACTATTGTTCTCGGTTAATCCATTATGAGATCCCTTGGAATCCTAACCGGATGGAACAGCGCAATGGACGGATTGACCGCCACGGGCAACGAGCCAACGCGGTGAAAATTTATCATTTTGTCGGCCAGGGCTATCAGCAGGGAGTCGCCCAGGGGATGAAACCGGGGGAACTGGAGGGGGATCTAGAATTCCTGATGCGGGCAGCCCAGAAGATTAATAATATTCGGGAGGATTTGGGCAAGGTGGGGCCGGTGATTGCGGCACAGGTGGAGGAGGCGATGTTAGGGCAACGGACGGTTTTAGATACGACTCAAGCGGAATCTGAAGCGGCTCCCCTACGACGACTTTTGAAGTTTGAGCGCAAGGTGAATGAGGAAATCGCCAAACTCAAGGACAAGCTGGAACAAACTCGTCAGGAGTTGCGCTTAGATCCGGCTAATATTCAATCGGTGGTACAGGTGGGGTTAAGACTGGCGAAACAGCCCGCTTTAATCCCGACGGATGAACCCGATGTTTTCCGTTTGCCTGCTTTAACGGGGAGTTGGGCGGTGTGTCAGGAGGGGTTACGCCATCCCCACACGGGGGACATTCGCCCCTTGACCTTTGATCCGGATCGGGCGCGAGGTCAGGATGATGTGGTGTTGGCGCATCTTAACCATCGTTTAGTACAGATGTGTTTACGGTTATTGCGGGCGGAGGTTTGGTCACGGGGGGAACGGAAACGGCTTAATCGGGTGACGGCCTATCAAATCCCCAGTCGTCTAAGTCGGGAGCCGGTGGTGATGGCCTATGGGCGTTTGGTGATTCTGGGTGGGGATCAGGAGCGCTTGAATGAGGAGGTGATTGTGGCGGGGGGGAAACTCTCCGGGGGGCAGTTTAAACGCTTGGGGGTGCTGGAGTTGAATCAGTTAGGGCAGGAGGCGAAACCGGGGGATATTCCGGAGCAGGTGATCGAGAGTTTGCGGGGGCTGTGGGAGCGTTACGCCAAGCCGTTACAGGGCAGTTTAGAGGCCAGGATGCGCGATCGCCAACAATCCCTACAAAAACAGTTAGAGGATCGGTATCAGAAGGAAATCGAGGATATCACGAGCATTCTGGAGCAACTTAAGGCGAGTATCGAGAAAGAGTTATCGGAGGGCGCAAAGCCGCGTCAATTGGAGTTATTTAGCCCTGACGAGCAGAGCCAATATGAACAAAACCGCGAAACCCTGCGCCGTCGTTTGGCGGATATTCCCGCAGAGATTGAACGGGAAACCCAGTTAATCCGCGATCGCTACGCCAATCCTACCCCTCGATTGTTTCCCCTTGCGATCGCCTACCTTATCCCCCCTGCCGCTTATTAGGGCATCAGAGGCCGCTTGAGATTAGAAACCGGGTTTTTGCGCTTAGTGTACCGAGAAAACGAGACAATCAACGCAACCCGGTTTCTCCTTCTTTGGTAAAATGAATGATTCGGAAACCCTAGGAGAACGGAATCAATGAGAATTACACTCAAAAAATTAGGGATTCTAAAACAAGCCGAACTTGAAATAGGGGATCTCACCATTATCTGTGGTGATAACAATACAGGTAAAACCTATGCCACCTATGCCTTATTTGGCTTTCTTTATTCTTGGGAAAAAACGAGGGATCTTGAAATAGACTCCACCATCATAGATCAAGTTTTAAATGAAGGGATCGCCCATATAAACATTATAAGCGACTTTTGGGGCAATTATCAAAACATTTTAAATACAATCTGTCTTGATTATTCAAAAAACTTATCAAGCGTCTTTGCTGCCAGTGAAGATAAATTTAAAAATGCCGACTTTCAAATTTTCCTAGATATTAGCCATCAAGACATTTTAGACATTGAATTAACCAATGAAATCGGCTCATCTACAACCCGATTTTTCTCCGTAATCAAAGAACCGGGAAATTCCGATGTCAGCATTACCTTATTAACCAAGCGGGAAAACGTAAAAATCCCCAGAGACATCATTAAAAAGTTTATTAGTGACTCTCTTAAAGAAATTCTGTTTAAAAAGTACATACCCCGACCTTTTATTGCCAGTGCCGAAAGAACCGGAACAGCTATTTTTCGCCAAGAACTAAACTTTGCCAGAAATCGACTCCTTGAGGAAGTTAATCAAGTTGAAAGGGAAATAGATCGGATTCAACTTCTTTTAAAACAAAACTATAATGACTATGCTCTACCCATTAAAGAAAACGTAGATTTTACCAGAAACATAGAAAGAATTGCCCAGAAAAAAAGTCAAATTATTAAGGATAGTCCCCATCTACTGGAAGAATTTTCCGATATTATTGGCGGACAGTACACTGTCACCCCAAACGGTGAATTGTATTTCATTCCCCAAAATAATAACAAACTCAGATTAACAATGGATGGAAGCTCTAGTGCAGTTCGTTCATTACTCGATATTGGCTTTTATCTAAAACACATTGCCCAAAAAGGTGATATGTTAATGATTGATGAACCAGAACTCAATCTTCATCCTGAAAATCAACGACGCATCGCCCGTTTACTGGCTAAATTAGTCAACTATGGTATTAAGGTTTATATCACGACCCATAGCGATTACATCATTAAAGAATTGAATACCTTAATCATGCTGAACTCTGAAAAAAGCCATATTAAGAAAATTGCGGAAGCGGAAGGGTATCAAAGGGATGAATTACTCAACCCCGAAAGAATTCGCGCTTATGTTGCCAAGATAGACAAAATAAAATTAGACGGCAACAAGACAAAAACTAGCTGTAATACCTTAGTTTCTGCGGAGATTGATCCAGAATTGGGGATTGATATTAAAAGTTTTGATACGGCCATTGAAACCATGAATCGGATTCAAGATGCAATTATCTGGGGAGGTGAAAGTTAGTGTGGGATACAGATTATCGGATCTTATCAGAACTCATTACAGATCAAGCTAGGATTAAACCAGAGATTGGTGATTATGGCAATCTACAAATCACCCTAACAGAAACGAATGAATCCATCAACTATTCAATTTCCTTTCAATCTGTCCCAGAAAATATATTTGTTTTTAAGTCTGATGAATTTCCAGCGCCGAAAACAATTTTCAACGATTCAAAAAATGAGTGTAAACGGGCAGACTATATCATTTTTGTAGAACGTCGGGATGAAAAATATGCTATTTTCCTTGAACTCAAGCTAGGAAATGATACGAATACATCCATTATTGAACAACTAAAAGGCTCTTTAGGGTTATTTGGCTATTGCCGCAAAATTGGTCAAGTCTTCTGGAGTGAAGAAGGTTTTTTAGAGAATTATAGAATCTGCTTTGTTGCCATTAAAAATATTCCTAGTGAACGTATCAAAAAGACCAAACCTAGATATGACAGAAACCAACCACTTTGTCACACTGAAGACATTGCTTTTGCTGTTGCAAATGTGCCTAGAAAAATAGTTATTTTTCGCCATCAAAGTAGAATTTACTTCGAGCAGTTTTTTCAAAAAATTATCCAAGACTGATTAGAAACCGGGTTTTTGCGCTTAGTGTACCGAGAAAACGAGACAATCAACGCAACCCGGTTTCTGGCCACACTGTAGGGGTTTATTACCTCAACCCTCCCAACCCGACAATCAACGCAACAGCGAGGTAAGAAAACCTTCTCTATCGTGGCATTTTTCAGGAATTATTGAGTCGTGTCAGGACTTGTTGGACAAAATAGACAGTCATTACATAAAACCCTAAATCTTGACTGGTTGCGATGAGTTCCATTAAGGTTTGACGACGCTGTTCATTTCGCTGGTTTTGGTACAGCAAGATGCTTTTCCCTTGGGCTAATAACGGAGTCACTTCCCGCAAGATTTGGTAAATAGACTCTGGGAGAACCATTTCTTCCCCATCGAGTCCTACTAACTTCGGGTGAGCTTTTGCTAACAACTGCTCTAAACGAGAAAACTGTTCGGGAGTGTCAGACTCAAATTTTGGAATCTCCTGTCGTCTTTCCGGGTTCATGGTCAAATTGGGTCACTAACTGTAATAAGTGTAACTCAGGTTGGGGAATCAAAGGCCATGACATTAGAAACCAATATTAGAAACCGGGTTTTTGCCAAAGTTTACCGAGAAAACGAAACAACAAACGCAACCCGGTTTCTGGCCACAGTAGGGGTTTATTGCCTAAACTCTCCCAACCCGACAATCAACGCAACCCAGTTTCTGCCCAAAATTAACAACTAAGAAAGACTCAATAGATTTTGAGAATCAAAAACGATATCCTCAGCGTTTATTCCTGCCACAATCAATTGATGAGTTAATCCTTCCTCAAAATTATCTTCTTCAATCAGGACTTTTTGATCCACCAAACGAGCATGAAACAAAATGGTATCAACCCATCGCTACAACTAGAAAATGACCAGAATCTAGATCACATACCGGATAAAGGCGAATCGCTTGGAGTCGGGGCTGAGTGCTAGTAGCTGTTAAAAGCGTTTCTTTGATGATATCGGCATAATTTAATGAGTTATCCATTGAACAATCACCTCCTGACTGGGTTCATAGACTAATAGATTGATTTTATTTCGCTTAATCACCAACTGGAAAATTGGCTTTTGAAAATTAGGTCTTACACCCCAACTGCTCCGCGCTAGAAAATAGGGCTTAGGGGGGGGTTGCTTTTTGACTTTTGAGGTGATATTCTAGACAATGGGAGTGGTACTGCTCATTGATGGGTGCAACTATTCCCATTATGAATAAACTTAACTAAAAATATTCTCCCAAACCCGCCCCATTTTGTCTAGTCCTCTTGGCATTTTTAACAGTTTCTTAACATTAATTCTGAACCTTAAAATTGCTGCTCACCAACGAGAAACCGGGTTTTTGCTAATCTAGAAGTTAATCTCACAGTTCCCCCCAACAGCAAAGCGAAAACCCATGTCTATCGCCCGTCACCATACCGAATGGCTCTCCTTACTGGACATCGTTGGCCCGTTTATCACTATGGAAGTCCTACTGGAAGTCTTCCCCCAAGGGTTGGCCAAACATGACTCCCAACACTTCCCCCTCCTCAAACAAGCCTATCAGGAATGGTTACTCAATCGCCGAGATGAACAAATCCATCGGGTTTGGGTGGAATGGGTGCTAGAAAATACCCTCAACTACCCGGAGGATTGCTTAAGGTCAGGACAGGGCATTCCGGGCTATCTACAAGTGGAATTGAAGGAATACCGCGAAACTCTCAAACCGGATTGGGCGATTATTGCACCGGGAGAAAAGCAAGCTCAGGTATTAGTTCAACTGTATGGCGTACAACAAAAGTTAGAGAGTTCCTGTCCGGGTAAGGTCTGGCAAGGGTCGCCTATGATGCGCATGGTGACGTTATTACAAGGTTCTGGCTGTCCTTTGGGATTAGTCACCAATGGGGAAGCGTGGATGCTTGTCCATGCTTTGCCGGGGGAAGCAGTGACGACGGTGACTTGGTATGGGGAGATTTGGATTGAGGAAAAGATTACTCTACGGGCGTTTCGGGATTTATTGGGGGTAGAACGGTTTTTTGGGGTGGCCCAGGAGGATACTCTCTCTCAGTTGTTTGTCCGCAGTAAGGGACAACAGCAGGAAGTCACGGACCAGCTTGGTTTACAGGTGCGGAAGGCGGTGGAAATTCTCGTCCAAACCATTGACCGTCTCAATGGGGATCTTCAGGGGGAATTGTTGAAAAATATCTCTACAGAGGAACTGTATCAGGCGGCCTGTTTTGTCATGATGCGCTTGGTGTTTCTCCTCTGTGCGGAGGAACGGGGTTTGTTGTTGTTGGGAGATAGTCGCTATGAGGAGTATTACGCTGTCTCTACGTTACAGGAATCTTTGCGGGAGTTGGCGGATCAGTATGGGGAGGAGTTGTTAGAACGTCGTCATGATGCTTGGTGCCGTTTGTTGGCGTTGTTTCGGTCTGTTCATGGGGGGGTTTTCCATGATTTGTTCCGTTTGCCTGCTTATGGGGGGGATTTGTTTGACCCGGATAAGTTTCCTTTTCTAGAGGGACGGTTTGGGGAGCGAGATCATCCGATTGCGGTGGATAATCGGACGGTGCTGCATTTGTTGGAGTCGTTGCAGATTCTGCGGATTCGGGTGCCGGGGGGTGGGGTTGAACCTCGGCGTTTGTCGTTTAAGACCATTGAGGTGGAACAGATTGGTCATGTTTATGAGGGGTTATTAGACCATCAAGCGGTGCGGGCCGAGGTGACGGTGTTGGGGTTAGGGGGGACGAAGAATAAGGAGCCAGAGGTGGCTTTAGAGGAGTTGGAGCGGCTTTTAGCGCTGTCTGAGGGGGATTTGGTGAAGTTTTTGCAACGGGCTACAGGACGCAGTGAGAAGGCGTTGAGGAATGCTTTGGCGAAACCTGTGGAGTTGTCGGCCTTTGAGGAGGATCGGTGTTTGGCTTGTTGTGGCAATTCGCCGGAGTTGTGGGGGCGAATTAAACGGTTTTTTAATGTGGTGCGTTTTGATAGTTATGGGTATCCGGTGATTATTCCGGTGGGGTCGGTGTTTGTGACGGCTGGGACGGATCGGCGGGAGTCGGGAACTCATTATACGCCAAGTCAGTTAACCCAGGAGATTGTGAGGTATGCGCTGGATCCGTTGGTGTATGGGTCGGGAGGGGGGTTGATTTCGCCCCAGGAGATTCTGAATCTGAAGATTTGTGACCCGACTATGGGATCTGGGGCGTTTTTGGTGCAGGTTTGTCGCTATTTGGCGGATCGGTTGGTGGAGTCGTTGGCAGTGTTGGAGGAGAAGAATCCGGAGGTTATTTTTACGATTTTTGGGGAGGAGTCCCGTCCGGCGTTGATGGAGGTTTTGCCGGAGGAGGTGGGGGATTTACGGCGTTTGATGGCGAAGCGGTTGATTGCGGAACGGTGTATTTATGGGGTGGATAAGAATCCGTTGGCGGTGGAGATGGCGAAGTTGTCGTTATGGTTGGAGACGTTGCAAAGGGATAAACCCTTTACGTTTTTGGATCATGCCTTGCGCTGTGGGGATTCGTTGTTAGGTTTATCTCAAGCTATTCAATTTGAACGGTTTCACTTAAATCCTATTAATGACTTTGAAGGAAGATTGATTGCGACCATTTGTAAGCCTTTACTGGAAACAGCTATTCAAGAGCGTTTAGAACTGCGAAACATCAATAGCTTAAATTCTGAATGTGTTCATCAAAAAGAAGAAAAGTTGAAAAAGGCAGATGCTGCACTTCAAATCACAAAAGATATTGCTGATAGTTTATTAGGTGAATTTTTTGCTAAGGCTAACAAGGCAGAAAATTTAAAACTTGTGGAACTAGGTCAAATCATAGAAAGTGCTTTAATACAGGAGGAGTCTGTTAGGGAGAAAAATCTTCAATCTTTACAAAAACAAGCGGAAAGATATCTTAATGCTGATTTATCGGACAAGACTCAGAAACGAACTCCTTTTCATTGGATTTTTGAGTTTCCCGAAGTTTTTTTAGAGATGGAAACTCCGGGTTTTGATGCGGTGGTGGGGAATCCGCCGTTTATGGGGGGACAAAAAATTACGGGGGCTTTGGGTACATCTTATCGGGATTTTATTCAAGAGTTTATCGGCAATAATGTTAAGGGAAGTGCGGATTTAGTGGCGTATTTTTTCCTGAAGGTGGCGAATTTAATTAAACAAAATGGCTGTTTTGGTTTGGTAGCTACAAATACGATTGCTCAAGGGGATACGCGAGAAGTGGGGTTAGATCAACTGGTTAAACAGGGGGTAATTTATCGGGCGGTGCCGAGTCGTCCATGGTCGGGAACGGCGGCGTTAGAGGTGGCTTATGTGTGGTTTAAAAAGGGGCAATGGACAGGGAAATATTATCTGGATGGTAAGGAAGTTAAGGGGATTACGCCCTATTTAACGGAGACGGGGCAAGCAACGGGTACACCCCAAAGGTTAGCGGCCAATCAGAATAAATCTTTTATTGGTTCTTATGTTTTGGGGATGGGTTTTGTGTTAGAACCCGAGGAAGCCCAAGCTTTAATTACTAAAAACCCGAAAAATAAAGATGTGTTGTTTCCCTATCTCAATGGTCAAGATTTAAATACTAATCCTGATCAGGCTCCCTCCCGTTGGATCATTAATTTCTTTGATTGGGCTTTATCTCCAGAAACTGATGATCCGAAAAATCCGAAAGGTGCGCCCTATGCGTCGGATTATCCCGATTGTTTGGATATTATTGAGCGTTTGGTTAAAGAAGAAAGGCAAGGTAAAACTTTTAGTAAAAATGCTCGTGAAAAATGGTGGCTTTATGAAAGATCAAGACCAGAACTTTATGAGGCGATCGCCCCCCTCAACCGAGTTTTAAGTATTCCTCGCGTTAGTAAATTTCTTACCTTGTCTTTTGTTCCAAATACTATTGTTATGAGTGAAGCAACGGTTTGTATTACTTCTGAGCAATATAAAGATTTTTCATTACTTCAAAATTCATTTCATGAATATTGGGCAAGAGAACAAGGATCAAGTCTTGAAACGCGAATGCGCTACACCCCTACAGATTGTTTTGAAACCTTCCCCTTTCCCGACCTCACCCCAGAGATAGAAAAAGACCTAGAAGAAATCGGCGAGAGGTATTACGAACACCGCCAAAAGATCATGACAGAAACCCAACTGGGACTAACGAAAACCTATAACCGTTTCCACGACCCCACAGAAACCGATTCAGCCATTGAAAAACTGCGGAATCTGCACATCGAAATGGATCAAACCGTCGCCAAAGCCTATCACTGGACAGACCTTGATTTAAACCACGACTTCCACGACACCAAACAAGGATTACGATTCACCATTAGCGAAACTGCCCGCCGGGAAATCTTAGATCGGTTGTTACAATTAAATCATGAACGTTACGCGGCCGAAGTTGCCCAAGGACTGCACGACAAAGGGAAGAAAAAGAAGACTCCCGCGAAGAAACGGGGTAAATCCTCATCCCAGAATAACCAACAATTGGGGATTAAATTTTAATCCGTTTCCCTTGTTGGTCATTGAAACCGGGTTTTTGCTTGAGAGAGAAAAGGAACCGATTAAGGCAACCCGGTTTCTGGCTAGGATTAAATCTCTGACAAAACCCCCATTTCTGACCTTAATTAACCTCTGAACGTCCATCCTCAAAAGTCCCATGCTTGAACAACTGCGCCAAGAAATCGAAACCCTTTGCCCAGAAGCCCAAACGCTTCTTTTTGAGTTCATTCAAGTTTTAAAAAATAACGAAATCTTGAAACAAAATAGCCCCAATCTTTCATCTTCCCTTGAAGATCCTAGTCCAACCTTGAAAACAGTCCAACACACTAAACCTGCTGCCCCATTGCCACCCCGAAAAAAAGGGACTGCTAAAGGGAAATTAATTATTCATCAGGACGATAAAGATCACCTAGATTTTTTTGAGGAGTATATGCCCTAATGATGCTCCTTGATACTCATACCTTTCTATGGTTTATTCTGGATGACCCAAAACTCAGTAATCATGCTGACGAACTTATTACCGATTCCACCAATGAAATTCTAGATGAACACCAAGAAACCGGGTTGCGTTCACTGTCTGGTTTTTTCAGTAAACTAAGCGCAAAAACCCGGTTTCTGACCTAGAAATTGAAACCGGGTTTTTGCCAGAGTTGAGAGAGAAAACGAACCGATTAAGGCAACCCGGTTTCTGATCTCCAGTAACCATTGCCAGTCACCGAATTGTTATAATGGAGTCAAGCTCCCAGATGATTTTATACCAGAAGGATTTGCTCAATATTACGCCCCTACCAACCAACCCAAATCATATAAACTTTATGAATCAACATTTCACCCCAAATTCTCCAGATCAATTGATTATGACCTTAAAGGATATCACCGGGCAAAAAACACAAATTTTAGCGATCGCCCAAAAATATGGAGCGAGCAATGTTCGTGTTTTTGGCTCTTTCGTTACGGGAAATGTTACCCCTGACAGCGACATTGATTTTTTGATGGATATTAAACTTGGTCATAGTTTACTAGACCGGATTCAACTCATGCAAGAACTAGAGGATCTGCTGGGTCGAAAAGTCGATATAGCGAAACCTGAAACTCTCCACGAAGAGATTAGAGAACAAGTTATGAAACAGGCGATTTCTTTACAGGAAACAGACTTATCAAATGAGGAAGAACAGCAAAAGCAATTAGAGTTTGAGAAAGCCCGTCAAGATATGCAGCAAGCGTTTAAAGAGGCTGGCATTGAAACCCGTGAGCAAGTCCTAGAATTGGTTCGAGAGGTTAAACAAGAAATGGCTCTAGAACGTTTTGGAGAGCTTTAAGGAGCAATGAAGGGATTTTTAAACATCGTCCATTCTCTCCAACAACAACGCCAATCTCCCCCAGAATCCACCCCACTAGAAAAAAGTCCTCAAGAAATATTAGCAATGCCTCTCACTGAACGTCATCAATACCTAGAACAATTTATCACCGCTATGGTCGAAGATTTCACCCAAGATTCAGAACTCACTGAGTTTAATGTTTTGGATGCAGAGGATTGGGACTAAACGAATGATCAACCCTAAAAGAGGTATTTTTAGATATAAATATGGTGATTAAACTGAACCCTGCAAGAAACCGGGTTGCGTTCACGGTCTGGTTTTTCCAGTAAACTAAGCGCAAAAACCCAGTTTCTGATGTACTTAAACCCTTTGGGCGTATGCAATACGCCCCTACAAGATTTTTTAAACCTAGGAGTGGGTGTCTCGAATCTCTGGCAAAAACCCGGTTTCTGATGTACTTAAACCCTTTGGGCGTATGCAATACGCCCCTACAAGATTTTTTAAACCTAGGAGTGGGTGTCTCGAATCTCTGGCAAAAACCCGGTTTCTGAGGCTATCCCAAACCACTCAGACTTAATTTTTAATCCGTTGACCTTGAAAGTACCATGCTTGAACAACTCCGCCAAGAAATCGAAACCCTTTCCTCCGAGGAACAGGAACGCCTTTTAGTCTTGATTCACGAACTTAAAACAACCTCTAAAACAGCCGATAAAATCCTGAATGAATCCGGTTTTATAGGCTGTTGTTCCCTAGAGGAAGACCTTTCGAGTAACGATAAACAAGCGCCCACCGAGGGATGGACTCAAAAACAGGAACACAAAAGCGGCAGTTTTGCAGAAATTGATCCCAATATTAAAAAGTCCTTTGAGGGGGCTGGAGTCTATACCCGTGAGCAAGTCCTAGAATTAGTTCGAGAGGTTAAACGAGAAATGGCTCTAGAACGTTTTGGAGAGCTTTAAGGAGCAATGAAGGGATTTTTAAATAAAAATATGGTGATCAAACTGAACCCTGCAAGAAACCGGGTTGCGTTCACGGTCTGGTTTTTCCAGTAAACTAAGCGCAAAAACCCGGTTTCTGACCTGAAAATTGAAACCGGGTTTTTTCTAGAGTTGAGAGAGAAAACGAACCGATTAAGGCAACCCGGTTTCTGATCTCCAGTAACCATTGCCAGTCACCGAATTGTTATAATGGAGTCAAGCTCCCAGATGATTTTGTACCAGAAGGATTTGCTCAATATTTGGAATAGTCAAGAGTTTGTTAAACTTCCACCCCTAAAATAATTGCCATAAAATACATGAAACCTCCTCATATCATTTCTGCCAAAGCCATTGATGATCACACATTACTACTCAAATTCTCTAATCAAGATGTCCGAAAATACGATATTTCTCGGCTACTAGAGAAACCCTTATTTTCTTTGCTCAAAAATCCTCAGTTTTTCAGGAATTTTACGATTGAAGTAGGAGGATATGCCTTGATTTGGACGGAGGATATTGATATTAGTGAATATGAGTTGTGGGAAAATGGTACTCCCATCACTGAGGAAGAGATTAACCATAATTCATAGCACTCATTGCCGCCTAACGCACCTTACTGTTACTAGCAAAAACCCGGTTTCTGATGTACTTAAACCCTCTGGGCGTATGCAATACGCCCCTACAAAATTTTTTAAACCTAGGAGTGGGTGTCTCGAATCTCTGACAAAAACCCGGTTTCTGATGTACTTAAACCCTTTGGGCGTATGCAATACGCCCCTACAAAATTTTTTAAACCTAGGAGTGGGTGTCTCGAATCTCTGGCAAAAACCCAGTTTCTGATGTACTTAAACCCTTTGGGCGTATGCAATACGCCCCTACAAGATTTTTTAACCCTCATGTCTCTTGAAGCTGGGTTAGGATTATCCTAGGAGTGGGTATCTCTTTCCGACTCCCTAGGCCGCAAGCATTGCGCCCCTACACCGATTCCCTAACCTCCTATGCAAATCATCGACCTCCCCAGTCATAACCTTGCCCAACTCGACCTTAAGGCGATTAACGCCCAATTGCGGGACGGTAGCGCCCAACTGGATTGGAGTCTGGTGGAAGAGGTCAGCGATGGGGAATTAACCCAACTCTTACGGGGCTTAAACCTCAGTGACCACGGGGCAGCCCTCGGTGAGGACACCCTTTCCCCCCAACTGGTGAACCGGATTATGGTCATTCTGCAACAAAACCCAGACCCAGAACCGGAAACGGCCCCCCTTCTCCAACCAACAGATCAATTTGCCCTGCGGGAAAGACTGGTCAATATGATCTACCAAGACCTGTACGGTCCGGTGGGTGGGGAGTTTGAGGAGGTGGACGAAACCAGTTTGACGGAACGCTATCTGATTGGCGCGATCGCACCCCGACACCGCCACACCCAGGCCGAAGACCCCACAGAAGAAGACCCCGCCCAACAAGACCCCCTAGCCGCCACGGGACAAAAAACCAACGACGACGGCGACACGGAAGAAAACGCCCCCAATAGTAGCCTTTTCCCCTCCTCCCTCGGCATGACCTTCTGTATTGCCGGAGATAGTCAAGAAATCGAAATCAGCGCCCAGTGGGGAAGCTACGACAAAGGCAAAAGTAACGAATACCTGACCAAAGAGGGAAACCCTAAATCCGTCTGGCAGAGAACGCCCCACAGGGGCCGCCGCACCTTTCCCCTGCAAGAAGACCGGAAAACCCCCCTAGAATGGAGTCCCGACCCCAACCTCCCGGAAGTCGTCGTGAGATTGCGTTATCGCCGCTATGAGGAAAATTGGCTTGTCACCGTGTTTCTGGAAAACCTGCAAACCGAACCCCGCCAAAACCGCGAAAAAAGCTGGATTTTCCAACCGGAAATCATCGTACAACACCCGGATAAACGCCCCATCTTTATCCGTAAACCCCTGAGCATTAACAGCAAACTAGATATTACAATCCGGGCGGAACAGGAATCTCTCCAACTGCTCTATCGTAACCTCGTTGAATTTGCCGTTGGTCATAACACCAGCATCCACACCGACGTAGACCCCCAAAACCCCCAACAAGCCCACTCCGTCCGAACTAGCCTCATCCCCCGTTACCTCGTCCCCAGCACCGCCCCCCCCGATGCCCGGGAGATTCCCGCCCTAGCGGGGTTAGAGTTGGACATGAAAGCCCTGGCCAGCGCCCCCCCAGAAACCCTCCCCGGAATGCTCACCCCCCTAACGAGGGCTTATGAACAATGGCTAGAGGAGCAAACTAACAGTATCCCCCATCTGCCCCCTGTCCCCCACTTTTTTCAGGATACTGCCCGCCGCAACCTGAAAAAATGTCGCCATGCCCTAGAACGGATTCAAGGGGGAATCGACCTGCTCACAAGGGATTCCCAAGCCCTGCAAGCCTTTCAATTCATGAATCAGGCCATGACCTACCAACGGATTCGGGGCATCTACGCCGAACAGAAGCGACAAGGCCATAAGACGATTTCCCCCGAAGCCCTCGACGAACCGAAAAATCACAGTTGGCGCACCTTCCAACTGGCCTTTATCCTGCTCAATCTCCCCGGTCTAACGGATCTTGATCATAGCGACCGACGGATTGGAGGGATTTGTGATCTCCTGTGGTTTCCCACTGGGGGGGGCAAAACCGAGGCCTATTTAGGATTAACGGCCTATACCTTGGCGCTGCGCAGACTGCAAGGGGTGGTGAATGGCTATGACGGCCATTATGGGGTAGCGGTACTGATGCGCTATACCCTGCGCCTGTTGACCCTCCAGCAATTCCAACGGGCGACAACCCTCATTTGTGCCTGTGAAGCCATCCGCCAGGAGAATCCAGAGATTTGGGGGTCTGAACCTTTCCGGATTGGGCTGTGGGTGGGGAACAAAAGCACTCCCAACTGGACGAAGCAAAGCGAGGAAGTGATTAAACAGGAACGGGGTCAAAACTATAGCGGCAACATCGGGACTCCCCATCAACTGACGAATTGCCCTTGGTGTGGTAGTGAGATTAACTCCGGCAAACATATTGACGTGCGGACGTTTGAAAAGGATATTGGCCGAACTCTGGTGTTTTGTGGGGATTCACTCGGTCAATGCCTCTTCAGTCGCCGTCAAGCCCCCGATGAAGGCTTACCCGTGGTGGTAGTGGATGAGGAAATCTACCGTCGTTTACCCGCCCTCGTCATTGCCACGGTGGATAAATTCGCCCAAATGCCCTGGAATGGAAAAACCCAAATGCTCTTTGGGAAAGTGAATGGATACTGTACCCGGCATGGCTTCCGTTGTCCTGACTTGGAAGATAGCGATCGCCACCCCGCCAAAGGCAAACTCCCCGCCGCCCACACCCGCGCCCAACTGCCCCTACGTCCCCCCGATTTAATTATCCAAGACGAATTACACCTGATTAGTGGTCCCCTGGGGAGTCTCGTGGGTCTGTATGAAACGGCCGTTGATGAACTCTGCACGTGGGACGCAGGGAACGGGAATCAACACAAAGTACGCCCCAAAGTCATCGCTTCTACGGCCACGATTCGCCAAGCCCAAAATCAAGTTCATAACCTGTTTCTGCGCAAGGTGAGCATTTTTCCGCCCCAAGCCATTGACATTGAGGACAACTTCTTTTCTCGCCAACGTCCTAAGAGTGTCGAACACCCCGGACGGTTATATTTAGGCATTTGCGCCCCCGGTCGTCGTCTGAAGGCGGCGGTCATTCGGGTTTATTTGGCGGCTCTGGCGGCGGGACAACAACTGCTAGAGGAGGGTTATGATGCAGATCCTTGGATGACTTTGGTAGGCTATTTTAATTCTCTGCGGGAGTTAGGGGGAACTCGTCGCTTGGTGGATGATGATATTAGTACCCGTCTTTTTATGATGGATAAGCGGGGTTTAGCGAAACGCACGATTCGCAAGGTGGAAGAGTTAACCTCTCGTAAAAGCTCGACGGATATTCCCAAAATTCTGGATGCTCTGGAGTGCAAGTTTGAGCGGCAAGAGGCAAAAGGCAAAAAGCAAGAGGGAATCATGCTTAATTCCCCGACTCCCGACTCCCGACTCCCGACTCCCGAAACCTCCCCGACTCCCGATTCCCGACTGCCGAAAAAGGAGGGGAATCCGAAGGGGAAAAAGGGGGCTAAATATCCCCTTGATGTGATCCTAGCGACTAACATGATTTCCGTGGGGGTGGATGTGAAACGTTTGGGCTTAATGGTTGCCTGTGGACAGCCTAAAAACACGGCGGAGTATATCCAAGCCACCTCACGGGTGGGGCGTAATAGTCCGGGATTGGTTCTCACGATCTATAACTGGGCCAGACCAAGGGATTTATCCCATTATGAGCGCTTTGAGCATTACCACGGGACGTTCTATCAGCACGTCGAACCCCTCTCGGTGACTCCGGCCTCCTCGGGAGCCTTGCAACGGGGACTAGCGGCCTTGTTGGTGTCTTTGGTGCGTCTGTCGGGGTTTGAGTTTAATTCCCAAGATGGGGCGGCTAAGGTGACGGAGGAAAGGAGCGAATATTTTGAGATTACTAACAGTGTAGATGCGATCGCCAACCGAATAGTCGAGATTTTCCAAGATGCCAGCAAGGAGCCAGAGATTCGAGAGCGTTTGAGGGGTTTAATCGAAGCTTGGAAAGACCGCGCCAAACCGGATGAAGCGGGGTCTAAACTCCAGTACAGAGCCTCTCAAAGGGGGGGTACAACAATTTCCCTCCTCCATGACCTAGGACAAAAACCTAATGATGAATTTGCCTGCTTAAACTCCCTGCGCAATGTAGAACCCGCTTCTCCCTTAATTCTCAACAGTCAGCCCCCGGACGATGAGCAAGACCGTCAACTGGAACCGTTTTTCCAGTAAATGCCAATCCCCCCGTTCCCTATTCCCTATTCCCTATTCCCTCTCCCCCTCTCCCCCTCCCCCCCCGTTCCCTGTTCCCTGTTCCCTGTTCCCTAAAAAAAATGAATAAATACCCCGTTGGAGAACTGCGCCCGAGTCAAATTATGTTTAGTTATGGGATTGGTGCGATCGCAGACCTGCCCAATCTCGCCGCCCTAGTCATGGGACTAGACGAATGGCGACAGGAAGGCACCGTCGAAATTGCCGAAGAGCGCCTCTTACTCGCCGTCCAAAAACAACTCGGCCAACAAGTGCAAAAACTCCTGAGTCTACCCATCCCCCCAGAGGAAAACAATGATTCACTCCTCGGTGTTCCCGTGGCCCCCTTCCCCACCTGGATGGTCTGCCCCCGATGTAAACTCCTCGCCCCTGTATCCTCCGAAATCTTTCAACTCAACAATCGCCGCAATCGTTCCTCCGAATTACACTACCATCACCCCAATTGTCCTAAAAGCCGAAAATATCCCCCAAAAGTGATTCCTGTCCGCTTTATGGTCGCCTGTGAAAAAGGACACCTCGATGATTTTCCTTGGCGTTATTTTGTCCACGGCGGAACCAGTGACTGCAACGGCTCCTTACGCCTCCTAGAGACGAATGTCTCCGGCTCCGTGACAGATATTCTGGTTTGCTGTGATGAATGCGGAGCAAAACGCCCCCTAGCCCAGGCCTTTGGCATTCCTGGCAAGCAGAATATGCCCAAGTGTCGCGGTCGTCATCCCCATCTGCGCTCCTTTGATGATGATTGCAATCAACAAATGAAAACCCTATTACTCGGAGCATCCAATAGCTGGTTTTCCCTCAATCTCTCCGCCCTCTCCATCCCCACCACAGCCGGAAAATTAGAAGAATTAATCAGGGAAAATTGGGTCGCCCTCAAAAATGCCCAAACCCTTGATAATTTAGAGCTACTGCTACAGACCCTTTTCAGCATGGGACAACTGCAAAGCCTGATGAAATATCCCAGCGCAGAGATTTGGGCAACCCTCGAAAAGATTCGCCAAAATACCAGTGAAAACGATCCCAGCAACCTCAAAGATCCCGAATGGCAGGCCTTTATTGCCGTTGAACAGGAAGTGAATATCGGCAAAGATTGGCACCTAGTCCCCACCACTCCCCCCCCCGACTTCCGGGACAAACTCGAAAAAGTGATTCTGGTGCAAAAACTGCGAGAAGTCCGGGCATTAATGGGTTTTACCCGCATTCAATCCCCCGGTGATTTTAGTGATACAGGGGACGTTCCCGACGATTTCAAAGCCCGTCTGAGTCGGCAACCTCCTAAATGGGTTCCCGCTATGGAAGTGAGAGGAGAGGGCATTTTTATTCAATTTAATGAAACCGCCCTCCAGACTTGGGAACAACAGCCCTTGATCCGCAAACATTACAACAAAGTCAAACAAGCCCATAAAAATTGGCTCAATCAGCGTAACCCCGATTTAGTCGATAAAATTCCCTGCCCATCTATGCGCTATCTGCTCCTACATTCCTTTGCCCATGCGCTCATGCGTCAGTTTGCCCTAGAATGTGGCTACAATGCGGCGAGTTTAAGGGAGCGGATTTATGCCCAAATGGCAACCGAAACGCCGGAAAAAAAAGATGCCCAAGCCGGGGTTTTAATCTATACAGCCGCCCCCGATAGCGAGGGGACCCTAGGGGGACTGGTTTACCTGGGCGAATCCCAACGGTTGAACTATCATTTAAACCAAGCCTTTGAATATATTCGCATCTGTGCTTCAGATCCCCTCTGTTCTGACCATAACCCAGACGGCGACGGCTCCATTCACTGGGCGGCCTGTCATGCCTGTTTGTTCTCTCCAGAAACCTCCTGTGAGCGAGGAAATAAATATTTAGATCGGACGTTGCTCATTCCCACCCTTGCCCAAGACCTAGAAAAACAAAAATATGCCTTTTTTCAATAAGTTAGGGCGTAATGGGAAGTGCTTTCTATACCGAAATATAGCGAGTCTTATCTTCCCTCCCTAGGCAGAAGTCCTAGTTCCTAAGACCCAAATTTTCTCTTGCAACACAGCCCTTTTTAGCTTGGTTTTCGCTTTGGGAGTTAGTGGTCAAGTCCATCCCCTCCCTGCAAGCGAGGAAGGGGAATTCCGCAACATTTTTGTTAAATGTTCTGGAGGATTTGACTCCCCCATAAGCGCTCTAAGTCCAAATTGGAAGCAACTTGAGCGAGTTTTCTTCGGTCTTTTGGGTCAGATAAATAGGGGATTATGCCTAACACAGGAATATGGGTTAATGACTCAATTAAATCTATGGGAATCCATTGACTTAACTGTTCATCAGAGACTAAAGAGGTACAGTTAAATACAATACCTCGTAGGGGAATTTTTGCTTGTCGGGCGAGGGCAACATGGGCAACGGTTTGACCAATCGCTCCTAATTTGACGGGAACGACTAATACGGCTTCGAGTCGCCATTCTCCCCCTAAATCCGCTACGGTTAGTTCTGCGGTGACGGGGGAGCCAAGTCCTCCTAATGCTTCAATTAGCACTAATTCTTTTTCCTGTTGCAGGCGGTTGAGATGTTGCCAAACGCGGCTTAAGTCAATGGTGCGACCTTCTTGTAAGGCGGCAACGGGGGGCGCAACGGGGGTGTCAAAGACCAGGGGGGTGGTGACTTCTGGGGGGAGTTGAAAGAGTTTTTGATAGAGTTCGCGATCGCCTACCCCCGTCTGCATGAGTTTCATCAGTCCCAAGGTAGTTGGATTATGGTACTGATACCAGTAAGCCACTAACGCAGAGGTTAACACGGTTTTCCCCGCATCGGTATCCGTGGCGGTGATTAATAAGCTTTGTTTGTTCATAGGTTAGGTGTCCCAGTGCAAGGGTTTGAGTATCAACCCATCTCCATTGATCCTAAAGCACAGGTGAACATTCTCGCCTGCCAGTCACCACAGGGGCAAAAATTCATCCCAAAGGGTAGAACGAGAGGATTTATGACCCCCTGAATGTGGGTATACTGGAATCCGTTAAACACTTGGGGAGAGAATACCGCTACTTTTTCAGAAGCCATTCTGTCTGGGCAAGTAATCTCGGTGAACCAAGAATCCCCACGCCTTTAGGCCCGGGAGTGTCAAATAATAACAACAAGAAGGAAAGAATGGAGTTACAAGGAAAAGTCGCCCTAGTCACTGGAGGGGGGGTTAGAGTTGGACGCGCTTTAGTTTTGGCTTTAGCGAAAGCTGGATGTGATGTTTTTATTCACTATGGCAATTCTGAGGCGGCGGCAGCTGAGGTTAAGGCGGAAGTGGAAGCCCTGGGAAAACGGGCGTTTACCTACTCGGCTGATTTGGGGAATCCGACGGCGACGGATACTGTTATCCCTCAAGCGGTGGAGGTATTCGGTCAGGTTGATATTTTAATTAATAGTGCGTCGATTTTCCCCGAAGATGTAGACCGCTTTGATCAGGTGGATGTGACGTTATGGGATCAATTGTTTGCGATTAATTTACGAGCGCCGTTCCAACTCTGTCAAGCCTTTGCCCGCCACATCCCCCCAGAGGGCAAGGGGAAAATTATTAATATCAATGATGCGCGGATTCCCCGCCCGAGGCCGAATACTTTTGCCTATCGTTTAACCAAGCGGGGACTCTGGGATATGACGGAAATTCTCGCGCTGGAGTTAGCCCCTCGGATTACGGTTAATGGTTTAGCGTTGGGGCAAATTCTCGAACCCCCGGATGTGCCGGATGCTAAACAGTTTATGGAAGATTTTGCCCATCGTTTAATCCCGGTGAAAATTCCGGGGAATCCCCAAGTGGTGACAGACAGCGCACTTTTTCTGTTGCAACAAGATTTCATCACCGGGGCAACAATTCGTTTGGATGGTGGGCAGTTTATTTAGGGTCTGCTGAATATTCATCACTTCCTAAACGTCCTTCCATAGCCCGTTTTAAGATTTCGGTCACTTCCGTGGCCATTCTAGCATCTAATTGAATGGCCTCCTGATTGGCATTTCTTGGGCTTAATTGAATGGCTCCACGCATCGCCAAACTAAATGTCACTAAACGGTTAGGACTGCGACTGTGATCAATACAATGAACCAAAGCAACATAAACGGCCTCCGCCCGATTGCGAATGCTAGTAATCCCATTACCCAACTTAGACAAAATCACCACTGATTGCAGTTTATCGCGCAAGTTAAGCTGTTGAATCCCTCGATCCATTAAACGGGCTGAATCATAACCAAAAGCTCGAACTAAACACTCTAAACTATGCCATTGTGCGCCCGGTAAACGAGAGGCTTGGGGGAGGTAATAGTGCCAGCCCAACATCGAAATCATGCGAGTTAAATCGTAAGCAGAAATGGTATTACTTTCCCATTGGGGAGCGTGGGAATCAGGGCTTAAGACTAATAAACTATTAGTGCGATCATATAACTCAGGAGAATCCATAAAAGGGGCTTCTCCATAACGTCCCCGAAAGATGAGTTGTTGATTCCCAGTCATCCGTTTTAACCAATTTTCTAGGGTGATTTGTGGCGCAAACCGCTTAAACATTGCCCCTAATGCGTTAGAACTGGCATTAGTTTGCTCATAACTAATGACATCTTGAGCAAGATTAAAAAACGGAATATGTTTATAGTTTCCTTGGCTGTCTCTGCCCCGAATGTTGCACCGATCAATATCAACCCGGGAGTATTTGCGATTGGCTTCACTGACAAGGTATAATAGGGGAATTATTTTACTGCCACTCCAAAATTCATCGTTATTTAGTGCGTTTCGTCCTAACCATTTTACTTGAAATCCTGATTCGCTAAAAGTACCAACGCAGGCGCAAGCTTCTTTAATATCAGAGTGCAGAAAATTTAAGCCCTGTGAATCAATTTTGGGCAGTTGTCCCACAAAAGGATAGGGCGAAAAGGTTGGATCAATCCGAGAGGCAGAAACCACGTTCTGACCATCAGGTTTTCGCATTAAATAACTGGGATAATTCTGAATTTCTCCTTTATAGGGAGATCGATGGATGCCTTCATAAAATAAAGCGGGTTTATCTGCATTTCCTTTACTAGATTCTTTAAGAAAATCTTGATAAATTTGTTGGGAATTTTTCGGAGGAATATTGGGAGGAGTAATAGGCGGCTGAATCGTTTTAGATTGCCTATTTAGTAGGGCTTCAGCAAAGAGCTTATCAAATTGTTCACTGGTGCGATAATTGACCGGGAATTGCTTACAAAAATCATTTAAAGCTTCATCAGTTTTTGTTCCATAAGCACCATCTAACCAAGATCCCCCGGGATAAAAATTGAATTCACTCAGTTGGGTTTGAATCTGTTTTACTAATTCGGTATCAGTGCGTAAGGTGCTGAGTTTAATTACAATATTGTGGTGAATAATATCTTCAAGTTTCATATAATATAAAGCCCCCTATATAAAGTGAATTGATGATTACAAACTGCACACCAGAAAAGCCGAGAAGACGGGGTAAGGCAGACAGACCTTTGTCCGCACGCACCCCACGCTGTACATCACCAAGAACAGAGGATGAGGATTAAGACCAGCCCCACTCTAATTCACCTTGGGCAATTTTCTGATGAATCAGTTCATTAATTAATCCTAATTCGGCGGGGGAGGCTTTGTTGTCTGCCCACAAAACTCTTTTTATTTCTTCATATTCCCCTTTGGTGACAACGCCATCCTCAACGGCTTTTTCGATAACCTGTTTCAAGCGTTGAAGTTGCGCTTGATCCGCTTCGGAAAGATTTTCCCAGATGGGTCTACCTTCTTTCATTAGACACCTCGTTAGATTATGCTATCCGCTCTTTTAACTTTATGATTTTCTAGAAAATCTATGATGATCTAGTAAGGCTGCGGTATTCCTATTCAGTCAACTGATGAAGTATTATTGCCATCAACATCAAGTCTTTAGCTTAACCACATCATCCCAGTTAGAGACGCTATAATAATCATGTCTTCGATTAATTACAGTGCTTGACTGTATTTGTTTATTCAGTTGTGACCACCAGTGCCAATCGTGCCGAGAATGATTCACTCCTAAACGGGCGGTAAAGGTACTGGGTAATCTTTCACTCAATCGCATACCTCGTCTAGCTATAGCTAAAGCTGCGACAACATCACTTGAGAGTCCATACATACGGGCATATTTGACCATACCAATTAGGCTGGTAAAGGCTGGATTAACTTCAATTAGGTAAATCCCTCGGTTAGAGCAGATAGCCTTTAAGGTTTTAAAAATTGGCTATAAGCCCAACCTGATAGAATTCTTGCATATTTCTTACCTCTTTCTCTGAACTCGGCTTTTTTATTCTGGAAGTCTAGTATTTCATGAACAATAGGACAGGTATAAAAATCTGCCAGTGTAGCCAGTTCCAAGCAAGCTTTGACGATTTGAGCTTGTGCTTTCCCTTTAGGTAAACCTTGCTCTAAAGATATCTTCCCATGAGCTTTGAGATTACCATCTTGATCGACATAAGACCAACCTACACTGGATGGATTAAGGTCAATCCCAATACATCCATAGTCTGAATGTCTAGATACTCGTTCGACTTTTCTGGGAGTAAACTGTACGGCAGCCACCCACTTAAATCCTTTACGATAAAAGTGCCAAGTTTTAGAACCGTCTTCAGGTAGCCGATTAATATTTCTCTCAAAGTCTCCTAAATAAGCCTCTACATATTTCCCATATTTATCTTCAAGACATTTAGGGACTCTAAACTTAATATTATTTCCATCCCATTGACAATTCTGATTCCCATAACTTTCACACTTTGCACCTAC
Organism: Spirulina subsalsa PCC 9445; assembly: GCF_000314005.1. Taxonomy (NCBI): domain Bacteria; kingdom Bacillati; phylum Cyanobacteriota; class Cyanophyceae; order Spirulinales; family Spirulinaceae; genus Spirulina; species Spirulina subsalsa. Next base: position 1,474,046 of record NZ_JH980292.1, on the reverse strand, counting down.
TACTAGAACATCATTACGAGGAACTTTAACGTGGATAGGGGCAGCTAGCAACTTCTCTATTCTTAGTTCAAGGTGTTTGATATATCTAGTTTTATGGTGAATAGCAAATCTAAGTCTCTGCCAGTTCGTTCTGTGGGTCTTGAGATCAGTACATAGAGGAAATCTACATCCCGTTTTTCGATTAGTCCAGTTCTTCTTTGAATAGAACTTCTGAGCGTCTTTGAGTTTCTTTTTAGCCTTGCGAAGCCAATCTTTAGCGCTTTTTAACTTACCTTTTAATTGCTTAATATTATAGGTTCTACATTCTAGAGCAGAACTTAAAGCTCCTTCTGCACTGGATATAACCCCAGCAGCGTGTCGCTTATTAATGCCATATTTATTTTGCAGATAGGTGTTCCAGTTACTCTTATTATAGTTGTCACTGCTTTGTAGAGTCTGAATCGTCTCTATCTTAGCTTGGCGAAATATTTTAGAATAGTCCAATAAAAAAACTTCAAATTGGGTTAGATTAAAAAGAGTTGGTTCACTCGATTTGGGGAAGCTTTTACAATAGGTTAATGCTTGATTCTTATTCATACTCTATACCCCTCCGCTTTTTCACATACTTTATCGGCTTCTGCTTGCAAACTTTCCATAAGTTTTCTATGTTTATGACTTCTAGACCCATATAATCTAGCTGAAAAGACCGTAATAATTTCTAAAACATCTTGGGCTAGTTCTTCCTCAAATGTAGGTTGCTCACCTTTGTGAATGATAACTATCTCAATTCCTTGAAGCTCACATAAACTAAATACCAACTCTGCGCCAAATCTTAGGAGACGGTCTTTATGAGTTAAAACTAAACGCTTCATTTGTCTTTTTAAAATAAGCTCTAATAGTTCTTGAAGACCTTTCTTGTGATAATTCATTCCACTGCCCATATCTCTTATGACCTTAGAGTTCCATCCTTTGGCAGCGCAGTAAGCTTCTAACATAGAGTGTTGTCTGTCTAGGTCTGCTTTTTGGTCATTACTGCTTACTCTTGCATAACAGACTGTTGGAGCATCTCCATTTCCTAAATTGAGAATTTCGGCTAAGTCATAGTAACGAGTTCCTCCCTTCGTTTTTCGTGCTGGCATAAGTTCGCCCGTCGCCTCCCACTTTCTTAAAGTATCGGGGGACGTACCTAGTAACCTTGCTGCTTCGCCAATCTTTACTAATCTTTTATCCATAACTCTAGATTAGCAGAGATTAAACTAAAATTTTTAACACTGTTTTAACCCCCAGAGTGAAAGATCGTCTCAGTCTGGTGACATGATCCACGGCTGAGAAACCGGATTTTTGTCCAGTTGTCAGGATCAAAATTCGCTGAGGATACGACTGGGATCGCCGATTTTTTCTGGGGCTTTGTTTTGGTCAGACAGGGGAAGAGGGGCAACTCCCCACGCTTGGGATAAACGCTGTAAGAGAATATCCTGTTGTCTCCTTAATTCTAGGATATCTCCTCCTTCGTTAATGATGGCAAACCACACTAAGCCGCGATCGCGTGTGGGTAAGACTCCGGCTAGGGCGCTGACGGAGGAGAGGGTTCCGGTTTTAATCAGGGTATGGGGGGGAAAGTTGCGAGTTTTCATCGTGCCTTCGGTGTCTCGGCCTTCTACGGGGAATAAATCCCCCACTCCTAAAGGATTATCTGCTAATTGACGTTCTAAGGCCATTAACATGGCAACGGAAGCATAAGGCGAAATGCGATTAGCGACACCGAGGCCGGAACCGTTGATCAATTGGATTTCTGAGGGGGGAACTTGTGTGATTTCGGCCGCAATCCTCATCACCTCATCTGCCCCCCCAATGGACTCCGCCAGGGCTTCAGACATCATGTTATTGCTGTAAATGTTCATCTGTTTGAGGATTTCCGCTAAGGTGACGGATTGATGACGCAATAACAGGGTGGGGGAGTTGTTGGGGAGTTGTGACTGGGTGATGATGCGGCCGCGCAGGTCAATCTGGGGGCGGGGGGTGCCAGGGGCCATTAAGCTGTATTGGTTGACAATTTCCCCTTGCCAGCGCTGGGAGTTGAAACTTTGTAGGAGGAGTTGGCTGGTGACGTTGGGGTTGGTGCGATAGTTCATGTAAAATTTCCCCACCACAATCAGGTTGCCCTCAACGCGCTTAAGGCCTAGCTGATTGAGGGCGTTTCCCAGTGCGATCGCCTCTTCCCAAATAAAAAACGGATCTCCACTGCCTTCAATCACGAGATCCCCTTGTAATACCCCTTCCCGAATCGGGCCGGTACTATAGACACGGGTTTCAAAACGATAGTCGGGCGACCAAGTTTCAAGGGCAGCGATAGTCGTGGCAATTTTGGTTAAAGAAGCCGCAGACATCGCCTCTTGTCCCCGTCGCACCGCCAAACGGGTCATATCTGACTGAAGCCAAACCCCTTGACGATTGGCGGCAATTCCCCGAGCGGCTAAGTCGTTTAAATACTGTTGTACGATTTGTTCCGCTTGAGTATCGGGTTCACTGGGCAGTTGAAAAAAAGTCGTTTGCTCCCACGCTAAGACCTCTTCAATTTGAGGGGGAGGGCTAAGAAAGTTTAAAACGCCTAAAAACGCGCCCGCAGCGCCGAGTAATGCAATGGGTTTGAGCATAGTGGATCAATCTCTACAGGGGCTATTGTAGCTGTCTACGGCGTTTCTTCAACTGCTCCCGTGAGAAATTCGGGGGGATGGGTAGGTTGAGATTCAGATTCCGCCGATGACGAACAATACCTGTGATTAACTGCCAACCCAACCGTAACAAGTTAAGCTTGTGTGTATAAGGTGATTCCCTTAGAAACAGACTATGATTCAAACCTCCCCTCTACCCGAAATTGCCCCAGAACATCTGATGGAAGTGGGAACCATTGTCTCTCCCCAAGGTCTTCAGGGGGCTTTGCGGGTCTATCCCAGTTCCGATTTCCCAGAACGCTTTCTCAATCCCGGTCTGCGCTGGTTACAATTGCCAAACGCTTCCGCACCGCAGATGGTGGAGTTAGTGGCCGGACGAGCCTTGCCGGGGAAAAATCTGTATGTGATTGAATTGGCCGGAATTGGCGATCGCACCCAAGCCGAAAATCTCCGCGGGGCTAAATTATTAGTCTCCCAAGAGGATCGCCCCCCCCTTGGTGAAGAAGAATATCACGTCGCCGATCTACTCAACCTCCAAGTCATTAACCAATTAACGGGAGAAACCATCGGACAAATCACTGACGTATTTAGTGCCGGACATGATCTCCTAGAAGTTACCCTCAAAACTCCCCCCCCCGAAAATTCTCCGGAAATAGAATTATCCCCCCCGAAAAGGAACAAACAACGGCGGAAACAGTCGAAACCGCCAACGGTTTTAATTCCCTTTGTTAAGGAGATTGTACCTGTGATCGACCTCAAGGCGGGCTGTGTCGAAATTCACCCCCCCCCGGGTCTTTTAGAAGTGAATCAAGCTTGAATCCAATGCTATGATGGCGGGTAAAAACGAGGCTAATTAAGGGGCTATTCTCGCTCAATTCTAACTTCACCCCTTCCACACTTTAAGGAGAAAATTTATATGGAAATGCTTGGCTACAATGAAATGGTAGTTCTCTATGAGGGTTATGTCGGACCGTTAGAAGTGCGCACTCTGACCTTCCCCAAAACCTTCAATTTGAAGCAACTCTCAACAGCCGCCGCCTTAATTGGCTTTATCTTCTTTGGTGGATTTACCGCCGTTGTTGCCACCACCTTAGCGCGTCCTAGTCAAGGGGAACTCGCCCCCCAAGAAATCCCCCTGCCCTAGTTTTAGTCAACTGCCTCCCCCACAAGGGGATACCTTAACTCAGTGAGAATCGGTTAGCTTTTCCCTTCGTTGAGTGGAATCCCCCTAAATCCCCCTTCTAAAGGGGGACTTCCGTATTTTTCCCCATATTTCCCCCCCTTCCAAAGGGGGGCTAGGGGGGATAAGTCCCTTAAATGCTTTCTACTTCTTCCTCTTTGAGGTGAGCGCGGAATTTCTTGCTGAACTGGACTAGGTAGGGAAAATTTGCACTTACAGGTCTACCTTCCCACTCCGTAATAATCGCTGTTAGTTCGCCTTCCATCCCTTTGATGTCGAAGGCTTGTTTTTTGTTTTCGGGGTGATGATACACAATAACAGATTCTTTAACACGAACGCGATCGCCAATTTTCATAGTGTTCTCTTGTCTCTCTCGTGGGTCAGCAAGTGAATTGCCATTTCATTACTTTACACCCGAGACGGTAGCCTTGAAAATTGATAATTGATGCCTCAAACCACATCCCAAGCAGAAATAGGCAGAGTTTTCCTGCTCCCAATTGATTACGATGAGGCAAAATAATGAGAGTGCAAAGACAAAACAGTTATGAAATATGGAATTGATATGGGACACAATGCCCCCCCAGATGTTGGGGCATCTTCCCGCTTTGGTCTAGAGGATGATCTCACCAAAGCCGTCGGAACACAAGTGATTCAGAAATTGCGAGATCTGGGTCATGAAGTGATTGACTGCACCCCCAGCCAAGCCAATAGTGTCACTAATTCACTCTGGCAGCGTGTGAATGCCGCCAACACCCACCGAGTTGATGTATTCGTTTCCATTCACTTTAATGCTTTTAATGGCAGCGCCCACGGTACCGAAATCTATGCGGTCAGTGATGCCGGACGGCGCATTGCTCAACCGGTGTTAGAAAGTATTGTCGCCTTGGGCTTTTTCAATCGCCAAGTGAAAAATGGCTCTCATCTGTATGTGTTGCGAAATACCAATATGCCCGCTATTTTGGTGGAATGTTGTTTCATGGACTCAGAACGAGACATGAACCGATATAACACCACCGCGATGGCCAATGCCATTGTCATTGGATTAGCGGGGAGACTGCCAGATTCCAGTCGCAATGAACCCAGTCCGGGCGATCGCACCAAAGCCCTCCAAGAAGCCCTCAATCGTCTCCAAATTCGGGATAGCAACGGCAGAAGTTTAGTCGAAGATGGGATCACCGGACCCGCTACCCGGTCGGCAACCCAACGGTTTCATGAAATTGTCGGCATTAACGCCGCCGGGGATCCTGTGTCTTTTACTTGGAACGCCCTTGAAGAAATTTTCACCCAACCTGTCCTCCGTCCCAATGAAGCGGAAGGAATTGCCGTGCGCTATGTTCAATTTCGCATCGGGGGGGAACTGACGGCCGTGTATGATCAACCGACCGTTGAACTGGTCAGAAGTTACCAACGCCGTCAAGGACTAGCGGCCGATGGGATTGTGGGGCCTCAAACCTGGTCCCAACTCCTTGGCAATCCAATCCCCCGTTTAGCCTTGGAAATTATTCGAGATACGGTGCTGAAACAACAACCCATTGATAGCACCCTGATTTCCGATCCCAACTTGAAATACAACATCAATCGGGGGGAAGTCTTGCCCTTGCATAGTTGGAACGAAGAAGGCAACCATGTAAAAGTCGCCCTACGAGATCACACCTTTAATGGGTTTAACACTTGGTACGCCTTTGTAGACCATATTGAAATTCTCGAAAACGGCAAACCCTTACAACAAGAACCCGCCGTCGAACAACCTCAAGTTCAACGGAATGATGCCTTTAACCTGCCCGGTTATACCAGCACCTTCTACCTCAATGAACCTATTCTGCCCAACGGTCACTTTTTCTGGCGAGAAGCCCTGCATAATGGTCAGCGCATCCCCCAATCCAAAGCCCATGTAGAAAATATTCTCGCCCTCGCTTCCCGCTTAGAAGAAGTACGGCAACGCTTAGGTGGGTTTCCCATGACAGTGACCAGTTGGTATCGTCCCGAACCGTGGAACCGTCAAGCTGGGGGCGCCCCGAATTCTCGCCATTTATCCGGCCAAGCGGTGGACTTTCTCCGGCCGGGTTTAACCGGGCGACAAATGGCTAGCCGTTTAAGTAATTGGCCTGGAGGCATGGGGATTTATACCCAGTATCCCAATTTATTACACTTAGATATCCGTCCCTATCGCGCCCGTTGGGGAGGGGCTTAGACTGTTGCAATAATCTTTAAAATCCGTTCAGTATCCTCCAACTCCCCCACAATCCGGCGAACGGGAGTCGGCCACGCTCGGACGAGGGTGGGGGTAGCGGATACTTGGTCTTTTTCGGCCTGTTCAGGATGTTTGAAAATGTCAATCACTTTGAGGGTGTAGGGAAATTTTAGGCCGTCTTCCAGCAGTCTATGGAGGTTCATGAGGGTTTTTTCCGTACTGCTGCGATCGCCAGAAACAAATAGTCTTAATACATAAGTATTGGGCGAATCCAAAAAGGATAAACTCGGCACCGCTTGGAACTCCTCCCAAGGATTGGGCAAACGATGATAGGGGATAATTAAATCATGACAGTCCCATAATTCAGGAAAGCGGGAACGATAGCTTTCCACTATCAAAGGTTCGCAAAATTCCTCTTGCCACGGCACCACCTGCCAAGTCAGATTAGGAGTCCCGAACAGGGCATTTAACAAGTATTTATAGCGTTGTACAGGCGGATAACATTCCGCGACAGTGTGGAGGTTTTGAGTTTTAGGATCTCGCCAACGGTCAATAGTGGCCGTATAACTGGGAATGAGAAAATGAGGCGGCTCAGATAACCCTAAGACTTCTTGTAACCCTGTACAAAGATGGGTATGCCATCGGTCTTGTTTATTCGGATCAATTCCATAGATAATATCGCCCCCAGGGGTAAAGAGCGCGATTCCCTTAAAGAGTAAGGGTAAGGCAGGAGAGGAATCAGTCATAAAGATACAAGTGGAGGAGTGAAGCCAGAAAAGCCCTACAACTATTGTAGGGCTTGCTGAATAACTCTGCTCGTGGGGCGAGGCAAGAGGCAATAGGCACTTTTGCCAGAGTTTTGGCTATTCGCTACGGTCGAATTTTCCCCTCAGAATCCGAAAAAGGCTTGCCTTTTTTGGTTATTTATCCCTAAAACCCTGTGCTTAAAACGGCTGAAAGCCCTATGAACAGTGATTGGAGGAATATTCAGCAGACCCTATTGTAGGGTCTGCTGAGAAAGTCTGCTGTTGGGGGGATTGGGTCTGAAACTCGGTCGTTTTAACAAAAATGTTGCGGAATTCCCCTTCCTCGCTTGCAGGGACCGGATGGACTTGACCACTAACTCCCAAAGCGAAAACCAAGCTAAAAAGGGCTGTGTTGCAAGAGAAAATTTGGGTCTTAGGAACTAGGACTGCTGCCTGGGGAGGGAAGATAAGACTCGCTATATTTCGGTATAGAAAGCACTTCCCATTGAATCAGGAAGCTCCATCCTCGCGCCTCGGCAGGGTGGGGTAGTTCACGACGGCTTTCTAGGGCAGAATCATGAATCCTGAGTCTAGGGGAATCTCTGAAGCCGGGAGCGGTTTACAAAATAGGTAGCCTTGCCCAAATTCACAGCCTAGTTCTTGCAAATATTTTAACTGTTCTGGCGTTTCAATGCCCTCAGCGACCACCGCTAAACCCAGTTGATGACTCAAGGCAATAATAGTTTGCACCATCTGATAATTGCGGTTGCCCGGTTGCATTTGGTTCACAAAAGAACGATCAATTTTGAGGGTGTCAATGGGGAAGCGGTGTAAATAGCCTAAAGAAGAGTACCCAGTGCCGAAATCATCTAAGCTGATGTGGATTTGTCGCGATCGCAATTCCTCCGTCAGCGCGATCGCCATTGTGGTATTCTCCATCAAAGCACTTTCGGTAATTTCCAGCTTCAGATCCCAAGGATTCACCCCCGTTTTAGCCAGAACCTTCTCCACATCCGCCAACAACGTAGCACTCCCAAACTGACGCACCGAGAGATTAACACTCATCATCAAACCCACATACCCCTGTTGATGCCACTCCTGGAGTTGTTGACAAGCTTGTTCTAACACCACTAAACCCACTTGCACCACCAAACCCGTTTCCTCCAGACAAGGGATAAACTCCCCCGGTGACACCAATCCTCGTTCAGGGTGTCGCCAACGCACCAACGCTTCAAACCCCACAATCTCCTGAGTGGTGAGCCGAATAATGGGTTGATAGTAAGTAATAAACTCCTGCTCTTCTAAAGCCCGTTGTAAATCCGTTTCTAGTGTTAACCGTTTTAGGGTGGCTGCCTTCATTGCACAGTTAAAGATTTGATAACACCCCTTACCCCGCAGCTTCGCCTTATACATTGCCATATCCGCCGCTTGTAGGAGTGCCTCTCCACTCGCCCCGACTTCATCTTCTAGCGCCAATCCCAGACAAACCGACATAAAAATATCACAGTTGGCCACCTGAAAAGGTTTCAGAAACCCCGCCATAACCTCATCAATCCAAGGGATTAACCCGTCAGCACTGGGGACATGATGGAGCAAAAAGCAAAACTCATCCTCCCCCACCCGACAGAGCAAATCCCCCCGGCGTAGATGCTGTTTCAGGCGTTGAGCGATGGACTGAAGCAATTCATTCCCTACCCCATAGCCAAAAGCACCGTTAACTAACTTAAACTGATCACAGTCTAAATAGGCGATCGCATGATTCCCCCCAGAACGAGAAGTCTCTGCTAAGGTATCCAGTAAATAGACCCGACTCCCTAACTGGGTCAAACTATCTACATTAAGCAGGGTTTCTAACTGAGCCGTGCGTTCTTCAACCATTGCCTCCAGTTGAGTATTAAACACCGTTAACTGTTGATATTGTTGGTGAATTCTCAACATCGAACGAACCCGCGCCATTAGTTCTAACCGACTTACAGGTTTAGCAATAAAATCATCTGCCCCAGCCGCTAAACATTCGGCGAGAGTGTCTTTAGACGATAAAGCCGTGACCATAATAATCGGAGTTCTTGCCCATTCTGCCATCGCTTTAATGCGTTTACAAACCTCGATCCCATCCAGAACAGGCATCATCACATCTAGTAAGATTAAATCCGGTTGGATGATGGGCAGGACTGAAATAGCCTCTGTGCCATTAGCGGCATAGTGTAAGTCATAGTCTTCTTCTATCAATAAGGTTTCAATAACATCAAAGTTATCCGGTTCGTCATCAACAATCAAAAGAGAAAACATAGGTAGATTTTGGGTTAGGGAAAAATTTTCGGGTTGGATTACAATGATCCCGGAATAATCAATCATCCATTTCTCAATGGGTGAAGGAAATGTTACGAGGAAAGCCTAGCGTCACCCAGAAAACACCAACTGGAGTAAAAATAAGATGATTCACGATCCTAGTTCGGCTCGGAAGATGGGGCGAGGGGTAAGGTGATATTTACCCTTGTTTCTTGATTATGAATACTGGTAATTTCTGTTTTTCCTCCTACCAAATCAGTGATTTTTTGTATTATCTTTAAGCCCAAGCCCATCCCCTGCTGTTCATAATGCTTCCGCCCAAACTGAATAAAAGCACCGATTTGATTAATTTGCTCTTCAGTCATGCCACGGCCTAAATCCTGAATCGAAAGGATTAATTTGTCATCCAGAATTTTTGTGTGTAGCGTGATTTTAGTTCCCGGTTTAGAGAACTTTAAGGCATTCTCTATCACCTCATTTAAAATAATGGTTAAATACCGCTCTGAAATAGCCACTGAACCCGGCTCTATCATGACATCAAAATCATCATAACGTTGGCTTTGTTGAGCATATTTTTTCCAAATCGGTTCAAGGAAAGATAGAGATAGCAAGCTAGAGTCTAAGGGCTGTTTTTTTGACTCAGGAACAGAGCCTAAACCCTCTTTGTCTTGGCTAGTTTTTAACTCCAACTCTAAATAAATCAAAAAGCGTTTTACTAGACCTTCGAGGCGACAGGCTGATTGATGGGCTAAACCTAACATTTCCATGATTTCGGCAGTGTCCATATCTTCGAGATCGTCCATGACCAAGGAGATCATGCCTAAAATGCCATTAAGAGGAGTATTTAACTCATGGGAGAGACTAGAGGCAAGATTACCCCGCAATTGTTCTAAGGTTCCCTGCAAAATATGAATAGTATTGTTCTGGACACCATATAACTTTTCAATCTTATTATACTGATGCTTAATGCGCAGCATTGAATGAACACGAGCGCGTAATTCTAAGGCATTAATCGGTTTGCCCATAAAGTCATCTGCACCTGCGGCCAAACATTCGGCGAGACTTTCCTTGGAAGACAACGCTGTAACCATAATGATGGGTGTTGTTGCCCATTCTGGCATGGCTTTGATGCGTTTACAAACCTCGATCCCATTCATAACAGGCATCATCACATCCAGTAAAATTAAATCGGGCTGCATGATGGGAAGAACTGAAATAGCGTCCTCTCCACTCGCTGAGTAATATAACTCATAGTCTTGATTACTTAATAAGGTTTCAATGACATCAAAGTTGTCCGGTTCATCATCAATCACTAAGACTTTTGAGGTGTTCATCATGGTTTTGGGGGTTGGGATGAGTTGAACTATTCAGGGTATTTAATTAAGGTTAATCCTTAAGTCAACAATCAATTAGCACCCATGATTAAAAAGAGAAGATAAAAGATTCTTTCAATATACCTATTCTACAACAAGTTTTCATGATATTTTTTGATATTACTGGTTGAGCATACTTATCTCCCCCCCTATTCCCCTCCCATAAGCGGGGGGGGTTAATAACTGTTGAATGGTTAGGGTTAACTGTTTTAATCTCACTGGCTTACTCAGGTATTCATCAGCCCCTGCTTGTAAACAGCGATCGCGATCACTGTCCATCGCCAACGCCGTTAAAGCAATGATGGGCGTTGTCGCCAACTCAGGCATCTCCCGCATCCGTTTCATCGCCTCTAGTCCATCCATTCCCGGCATTTGAACATCCATCAGAATTAAATCGGGAGATAAAGCCACCGCCTGATTAATGGCCTCCTGACCATTTTTCGCCAACTCAATCCGGTAGCCTTTCGCCGTTAAATAGCTGGAAATGGTGCTGATATTGGCTTCATTATCTTCCGCTAACAGCAGCAGAGGAGACGATTCGCCCGGTGATTTGATCTCCAGATCATTAGCTTGTCCCCCCAGATTAGCAGGGGGCTGTTCGGGAATCGTCTGACCCGCTTCATAGGGTAAATCAATCATAAAACAACTCCCGACACCCTCTTCACTGGTTAACCCCACCTGTCCGCCATGAAGTTCAACAATCCGTTTAGTGAGGGCTAAACCTAAACCCGTTCCTTGATATTGGCGATTGAGGGCGCTGTCAATTTGCATAAAGGGCTGAAACAACTTTTTGAGATTTTTGGGGCTAATCCCAATTCCCGTATCAATCACTGAAAATCGGAGAGAGTAGGTTTCCCTCCCAGACTCAGAAGGGGGGATTGTGGAGACTTTTAGCACGATGCGCCCCCATTCAGGGGTAAACTTCACCGCATTATTCAACAGATTAATTAATACTTGACGGATGCGCCGTTCATCTAGAACAATATCGGGCAAATTTAAGGGCAGATCAACCGAGAGTTGAATCCGTTTTTTCAGGGCTTGCTGTTTGATAAAGGAGATACTGGATTGACACAGAGGCGCGATCGCCGTCGGGGAACAATCTAACTCCACCTGACCCGATTCTATCTTTGCCACATCCAAAATATCATTAATCAACTCCAGCAGGTGAGAAGCGCTCCGTTCCACCGTTTGCAGGGCTTTCAGTTGTCTGTCATTGAGAGGGCCGAAAATTTCCTCTTGTAGCCCTTCCGTCATACCTAAAATGGCATTAAGGGGGGTGCGGAGTTCATGGCTCATATTAGCCAGAAACTCATCCTTGAGACGGGTAGCGCGGATCAGTTCCTCATTAGTCGCTTGTAGTTGGGCTTGGGCTATTTTGCGATCGGTGATATCTTCAGCAATCCCGGCGATTCGATAGACCTCGCCCTGGGCGTTGGGGATGGGGAAAGCGCGATCGCGAATCCAGCGAATTTCCCCATCGGGGCGCACAATCCGGTATTCCTCATCATATTCCCCTTTGACTTGTTTAGGAATCGCCGCCACAACACCATCACGATCCTCCGGGTGAATCGCCTCCACCCAAGCATTAGGCGAAATATACAGTTCATCTGACCTGCGGCCCCAGATACGGCTATAAACCGGACTAACATAAACTCTCCCGGTGTGTTGGAGGTCAATAATCCAAAAAACCGCATCAATCCCCTGTACCAATTGTCGGAATTTTTCCTCACTTTCCTGGAGAGCCTTTTCTGCTTGTTGGCGATCGGTAATATCCTGAAAAGTTCCCACCACCCCAATAATATTCCCCCTCAAATCCCGCAGAGGCAGCTTATTGATATCCAGCCAATGTAATTCCCCATCGGGAAAAATCGCCTGTTGCACAATACCGATCAGGGGAGATCCCGATTCAATCACCTGCTGATCAAGGCGGCGATACCCCAACGCTTCCACCTCATTGTAGAGATCAAAATCCGTTTTCCCCACCACCCCAGCAGGAGAATCAACCCCTAAAGTTGTGGCAAATTGACCATTACAGCCCTGATAATGGAGGGCGCAATCTTTCCAAAATACAGCGAGGGGAACCGTATCTAAAACCGTTTGTAAAAACTGTTGAGATGCCCGCAGGTCTTGTTCCGCCCGTTCCCGTTGAACCCGTGCGGCGTGCTGTTCGCTAATATCCACATTGACCCCCGTCATAGTCAGAGGATGCCCCGCCTCATCCCGCACCACCACCCCATAGGTTTTAATGTGGCGAATCCTGCCATCAGGTAGGAAAATGCGAAATTCACTATTGTATTCCCTCCCGGTGTTGAGAACCCTGGTCACATCCTCCATCAAGCGCCGCAGATCCTCCGGGTGGACATATTCCTGCCACTGCTCATAGGTGAGATCGGCATCTGGGGGGAGGTCGTAAAGTTCTCGCATCCGTTCATCCCAGATCACCGTGTTGTCCTGCAATTGCCACGTCCAACACCCCATCGATGCCGATTTTAAAGCCAGGGAGAGACGTTCCGAGAGTTTTTGTAATTGGGCTTCCCGTTTTTGGAGTTCAGCCGTGCGTTGGGCGACCTTAGTTTCTAACTCTTGGTTGAGGCGATGGAGTTCCTCCTCTGCTTGCTGGCGTTGACGGAGTGCAGCTTGCTGCTGGGTAATATCCCGCACCATGAATAACACCTCATCCTCCCCACTTTTCACCACCCGCACCTCTTCATCCTGACGGCGGTTATTCACCCAGAGGGTTTGCTCATAAATTTGCAATTCTCCCGTTGCTAGGGCTTGGCGAATGTAGTAAAGATGGCGTTCTGCCAAGTCTGGGGGCAACATAGCAGTGATGGATTTTCCCGTGGGGTCAATATCGGCGTGAATCACATCTCCACAACGAGAGGAGGTAACAAAACCTCGATAGACTCCATCGGCCCCCACCCGAAACATTAAATCAGGAATCGCCATCAATACGGCATGGTTGCGACGCTCACTCTCCCGCAAGGCTTGCTCGGCTTGGCGACGCTGACGGCGAGTTTGAGCTTCTCGCACTTCCCTGCGCACTGTCTCCGGCAACCGGGCTAAATTCCCCTTCATAATGTAGTCGCTGGCTCCGGCTTTCATCATCTCCACGGCCAATTTTTCCCCAATGGTTCCTGACACGACCAAAAAGGGAATATCCTGTTGGCTTTCTTTGAGGATTTCGAGGGCGGTGGGGGCATCAAAACCGGGGAGGTTATAATCGGAGACAATCACATCCCAAGGCTGATGGGGTAGGGCTTCCCTCAGTGCCGGGGCGGTTTGCACCCGTTCCCACATCAGATCAAATCCATCCCGTCGCAAGACCCGCAGCAATAACTCGGCATCATCATCGGAGTCTTCCACTAATAACAGATGCAGTGCTTCCGGCATAATTACTCCCTCGGTTCCTCTGTGGGGATTGGCTCATTGATTAAGGCCCAATACAAACCTAATTGCGAAACAGCTTGGGCAAATTGCTCAAAATCTACGGGCTTTCGGACATAACTATTGGCTCCCAAATTGTAGCTTTCGAGAATATCGGGTTCTTCGCTAGAGGAGGTTAAAACCACGACGGGTAAGGCTTTAAACCTTGGCTCGGCTCGCAGTCTACGCAGAACATCTAAGCCGCTTATCTTCGGTAGTTTTAGGTCTAATAACACCACCGTTGGCAAGGGATAGGTGCTAAAAATTAAATTTAACGCTTCTTCGCCGTTGCGCGCAATTAAAATCGGGTTGGTGATTTTACTCCGACGGAGCGATCGCAAGGTCAAGCGTTCATCGTCGGGATTATCTTCCACCAAAATAATGGGACGGGGGGAAACCATGGGCAGGATCACAGAAGGGTTGGTAGGAAAGCTGGGATTAGCTGTGGCGATTAGGGAATCGTAAAATAAAAGGTAGCCCCTTGTTCGATCGCTCCCTCGGCCCAAATTTTTCCCCCATGACGACGGATTATCCGTTGCACTGTGGCTAAACCGATGCCTGTACCGGGGAATTCTGCGGTATTGTGGAGCCGTTGGAACACTCCAAATAACATCTTAGCGTATTGCATATCAAACCCCGCCCCATCATCGCGGACAAAATAAACGGGGGTGGTTTCTCCTGGCATAACCCCCAATTCAATGCGGGCGCTGGGGTGATGGCTGGTGAATTTCCAGGCATTTTCTAGTAAATTGGTTAAGACAATCGCCATCAAGGTGGGATCGGCGGTTACTTTCAGATCCGGCGCAATGATAAATTCTACTCGTCTTTGGGGTTCTTGAATTTGCAAATCTTGGCTCAGGTTTGCTGCTAGGGCGCTGAGGTTCACCCATTGGGGTTTGAGTTCAGAACGCGATACCCGCGACAGAGACAGCAGATCATCGATCAGGTTACTCATCCGACTAATGTTAAAGCGGATGCGATCGAAATAGTCCTGGGCGATGTCGTCAAATAGCTGCCCATAGTCCTCTAGGAGGGCTTGACTAAAGCCGTCAATGGCTCGCAGGGGGGCGCGCAGATCGTGGGAGACGGAATAGGCAAAGGCTTCCAGTTCTTGGTTGGAGGCGGCCAGTTGTTGGCTGACTCTCAGCAGGTCGGCTTCGTGGGTTTTGCGATCGGTAATATCTAAGATAGTACCGACTAAAGCCGTAACCTGGCCTTTGGCATCCATAATGGGTTCCCCCCGCGCTTGGATGTAGGTATAGGGGCCGTCTTCATGGCAGACGCGACATTCCAAATCGTAGGGTTTTCCGGTGGCGATCGCCTCTGTCACCACCCGATCATGCACAATCTGATCTTCTGGATGATAGATTTGCAGGACTTCTTCATAACTTGGCATCCCTAGGGCGATATCGCGCCCCAACAGTCGAAAAACCTGATCAGACCAAGTGATTTTACCCGTGGCGACCTCAAACTCCCAACTGCCGAGATGGGCAATCCGTTGGGCGGTTTGCAGGTGGGCTTCCCGTTTTTTTAACGTCTCTTCAATCTCTTTTTGCTGGGTAATATCCTGAGCGACAGCATAGAGGAAAGATCCGTAGGGTTGGGCGTACCACTCTAGGTAAACATAACCACCATCGGCACGGCGATAACGATTCAGGAAACCTTCCACCTTTTCTTGTCCCTTTAATTGCTCAATGGCGGCTAGGGTGGCGGCGCGGTCTTCGGGATGGACGAAATCTAAGAGGATTTGCCCTTCCAGGTCTTTGGTCTGATAACCCAAGGTGGTTTCCCAGGCGGGATTGAGGCGGATAAATCGCCCTTGGACATCGGCAATGCAAAGCAGATTCAGGGTTAAGGTAAAGAAGGGTTCGAGATTCTTTTTAATATCCCCGTGGGGGGTGAGCAGTGAAAGCCATTTGTCCTGACTGATGACCCCTTCTAGGTTCCCCCGGTCATCCACAATCAAGAGATGGCGCACCCCCTCAGTCAGAAAATATTGACCAATCTGGTCAATATCTTGCCAGTCCGATAGTTTCAGGGTTGGGGCGGGGCTAATGTCCAAAGTGGCGAGGGGCTGGCGGGTGTCCTGTCCTTGGGCTAAGAGTCTCACCACATCTTCGGCATTTAACAGCCCAAAGCCCTCCGGTTGGGAGATCACGACACAGCCACAATCTCCCCCACTGATGGCGGCGATCGCCTCTTGGAGGCTATCCTCTAAGCTAAGTTGGGGGGGAGACGGGATAATAAGAGTTTGCAGGTCTGCTAGGGTGGGTAAACAAAACGGCATAACTTATTCCTGACTATTGATTGCGAGTCGTTAGACTAGATAGGGCTTGCTGTTCACTTCGTGACGCTTCGCGAACGCGTTCGCGAAGCGTTGCGTAGCAAAGCGTTGCGTAGCAATATAACTCTACTCGTGGGGCTAGGGAACGGGGAACGGGGAACAGGGAACAGGGGGAGTCGGAAAAAGGCAAGCCTTTTTGATTATTTATCCCTAAAACCTTGCACTTTCTCGCTCTTAAAATGGCCCAAAGCCCTCTTAACAGTGCTTAGACGGATATTCAGCAGACCCTAGATATTTTTGCTCAGTTCAGAATTTACGATGCCTTGAATGGTCAGAGTTAATTATTTTAACAAAAATGTTGCGGAATTCCCCTTCCTCGCTTGCAGGGACCGGATGGACTTGACCACTAACTCCCAAAGCGAAAACCAAGCTAAAAAGGGCTGTGTTGCAAGAGAAAATTTGGGTCTTAGGAACTAGGACTTCTGCCTGGGGAGGGAAGATAAGACTCGCTATATTTCGGTATAGAAAGCACTTCCCATTGAATCAGGAAGCTCCATCCTCGCGCCTAGGCAGGGTGGGGTAGTTCACTAATACGGGCTTACTTAAGACTTTAGGAGGCCTTGAATAGTCAGCGTTAATTGTTTTAATTTGACGGGCTTACTCAAGTATTCATCAGCCCCCGCTTGTAAACAGCGATCGCGATCACTGTCCATCGCCAACGCCGTTAAAGCAATGATGGGCGTTGTCGCCAACTCAGGAATCTCCCGCATCCGTTTCATCGCCTCTAGTCCATCCATTCCGGGCATTTGAACATCCATCAGAATTAAATCGGGAGATAAAGCCACCGCCTGATGAATAGCCTCCTGACCATTTTTTGCCACTTCAATCCGGTAGCCTTTCGCCATTAAATAGCTGGAAATGGTGCTGATATTGGCTTCATTATCTTCCGCTAATAGCAGTAAGGGAGACGATTTACCCGGTGATTGGGTTGCCAGATCATGGGGGTCAAAATGCGACTCAGAGTTAGTCTGTGGGGCAAAAACCACCGAGGCCTGATAGGGTAAATCAATCATAAAACAACTCCCCTTTCCCTCTTCACTGCTGACCCCAACTTGTCCGCCATGAAGTTCAACAATCCGTTTAGTGACGGCTAAACCTAAACCAGTCCCTTGATATTGACGATTGAGAGCGCTGTCAATTTGAATAAAAGGTTGAAACAGTTTTTTTAAATTTTCTGGCGTGATACCAATGCCCGTATCAATGACGGAAAATCGGAGATGGGGGAGGCTGTTTTGTTCTGGGGTAGGTAACGTAACCT
This sequence comes from Spirulina subsalsa PCC 9445, assembly GCF_000314005.1. Classification (NCBI taxonomy): domain Bacteria; kingdom Bacillati; phylum Cyanobacteriota; class Cyanophyceae; order Spirulinales; family Spirulinaceae; genus Spirulina; species Spirulina subsalsa. Next base: position 1,456,588 of record NZ_JH980292.1, on the reverse strand, counting down.
CTAAGGTCACGCGCCCCCCTTCGGGAGTAAATTTAACGGCATTGTTGAGCAGATTAATTAACACCTGACGAATGCGCCGCTCATCTAGCACAATATCGGGCAGGTTTACGGGCAAATTAACCGAGAGGTGAAGATGCTTTTTGAGGGCTTGTTGTTTGACAAAGGTGATACTGGATTGACACAAAGAGGCGATGGCCGTTGGCGCACATTCTAACTCTACCTGCCCGGATTCAATCTTGGCCAGATCCAAAATATCGTTAATCAAGGCCAATAAATGGGAGCCACTGCGTTCGATGGTGCTTAAGGCTTTCCGTTGACCCTCGTTGACTGAGCCAAATACACCGTCCTGTAGTCCTTCCGTCATGCCTAAGATAGCATTCAGGGGGGTGCGGAGTTCGTGGCTCATATTGGCCAGAAACTCATCTTTAAGTCGGGTAGCGCGGATCAGTTCTTCATTGCGTTGGGTGAGTTGGATTTGGGTTTGTTGACGTTCGGTGAGTTCCTCTTGTAACTGTTCAAAGAGGCGGGATTGTCGGATGGCGATCGCTAGTTGGTTGGCAATTTGCTGTAAAAGTTCAGCCTCGGACTCTTGCCAAATCCGTTTTTCATGGCAGGCATGAATCACCAAGAGGCCCCAAAGTTTATTCCCGGACTCCGGATCTGTCCAAGGATCTATTTCCCCATTACCCCTTTCTCCATTGTGGATTTCCTGCAAAATGGGCGCAACAATCTTAGATTGAATCTGTCCCTGGCGAGAATAGTCCAAGAGACAAGGAGTTAAAGGATCATTCATGACATCTGGAACAATTCGGGGCTGGCCTTGCCAATAAAACTGGAGGATTTCTGACGACCATTGTTCATCCTCCCAGTTCATGTATTTGAGACTTGGCAAATCTTCAGCGACAGCTTCTTCAAAAATGCACGTCCTACCCAGGTCACAGAAACGGAAGACAATGACCCGATCCCCTTGCAAAATTTCCCGCACCCGTTGGGTGGTAATGGCTAAAATTTCTTGTAGGTTGAGGGATTCACGAATCTGTTGGACAATCTGACCCAGAACGGTGCGCTGTCGAAGTTGCTGGGCAATCATGGCCTCGGCTTTTTGCCGATGGCGATCCATGCGATAGCCTTCAATCAAATTACTACAGGTGGTTAAGAATGGCCCAAGTCTTGCAATGATGCCCTCGTTATAGCCTCCCGGACGATTGGCAATTCCCACCATGCCAATAAGTTCAGGGCCTTTAAAGAAGGGAATCCCTAAAAAGGCCTCTAGGGGGGGATGGCCTTTGGGGATACCTCCTCGACGGGGATCCGTGGGGGCCTGATTAGCAATGACGGGTTTTCCGGTCAAAATGACTGCACCAAAGAGGGTTTTGAGGTTGGTAAATTCCATCCCTTTTTCATAATTGTTTTGATAGAATTGCTCTGTGGCGGCATCCCACGCAATATTAGTAATGCTATGGGTTTGTAAATAGGGAACTCCACGGATTTTGAGAAAATTTTCCTCCATGTGGGCGGTTCCATCCCCTTGGAAGAGGACTTCACCAATAAATCCATATTCACTATGGGTTAACTCTAGGAGACTTTCTAACAGGCCTTCAAAAATCGTCAGACGATTGGCAGCCGTGATGAATTGTGCTTGAGCATGGGTAATGGTGGAGAGGAGAGAGTTGCTACTGGCTAGGTCGAGTTCTACCTGTTTACGGGAGGTAATATCAAATTGAATAGATAAAAATTGAGTGGGTTGGCCTTGGGGGTTGAGAAAGGGGATGATGGTTGCATCAACCCAATAGATTTGGCCATTCTTGGCGCGGTTACAAATTTCGTTGCGCCAGACTTGACCGTTTAAAATGGTTGTCCAGAGATGGGCGAAAAATCCCGGGGGATGGTATTTAGAATTGAGGATCTGAGGGGTTTTGCCTAGAATTTCTGGTTGGCTATAGCCGGAAATGGACTCAAAACGGTCATTGATGTAGAGAATTTGACCCTTGAGGTTTGTGGTGACAACAATAGCCGATTGATCTAGGGCAAATTTAAAGGAACTCAGTTCTTGGAGCAGTTTTTGGCGTTCCAGTTCGTTGTTTTTGCGATCGCTAATATCCGTATGGGTGCCAATAAAGCGCAGGGGGTTGCCCACCCCATCCCGTTCCACAATACGCCCCTGGGCTAAAACCCAGTGATAGGAGCCATCTTTACCCCGTAGACGATGTTCATTGCGATAAACGTCGGTTTGTCCTTTTATATGCTGTTCCACCTCTTGGTAGGTCTGGGGTAAGTCATCGGGGTGAACGCGACTTTCCCACTCCCTCAACTGGTTTTCAAGCTCATCTTCCCCGTACCCCAACATGGTTTTCCACTGTTTATTAAACCAAAGCTCCCCGGTTTGCATATTCCAGTCCCATAGGCCAGTATTGGAAGATTCTAGAGCCAGTTCTAAGCGCAGTTGGCTTTCTTGTAGGGCAATTTCGGCCTGTTTGCGATCGCTAATATCCACCACCACACAGACACAAGTTCCCTCGGCCGGGCAAACCATCGCCACGCCCAGCAACACAGCCACGGGATGCCCGTCTCGGTGGAGATAGACCTTTTCAAAGGGGTCAATGGAATTATAGGTCAGCAGATGATAGATGGCTTCTACATCCTGCTGTTGATATTCTGGGGGAGTCAAGTCCGCCCAGTTCAGTCGTCCGGCGTGGAGGTCATCCCGACTATAGCCCAGCATGGCTAAAAAACGATCATTGGCCTCGGTAATCTCTCCAACAAAGTTAGTGAACATCATGCCCACCACATTAGAATCAAACACTTGCCGAAAACGGGTTTCACTGGCCTGCAACTCCCGTTGAGCTTCATGGGTATCCGTGACATCTAAGTTCACCCCAATCATACTTTGGGGATGGCCGGCCGCATCCCGCAGGACTACCCCATAAGCCCGAATATAGTGCAGGCTGCCATCGGGATGGACTACCCGAAATTCGGTATTGTATTCCGCCTCTCCTAATAGCGCTTGTTGGAGCAGGGTTTCCGTCCGTTGACGATCTTCGGGGTGGACTCCCTTAGACCAGACTTCATAGGCCACCGTGACCGTGGACGGGTCATCTGGGGGAACACGAGATTCAACCCCATAGAGGGCATACATCCGCTTATCCCAAGTCAGACAATTTTGGGCAATATCCCACTCCCAACAGCCTAGAGCGGCCGAGGAGAGGGCAATGCTTAACCGTTGGGAGAGTTTCGCTAAGGCGGCTTCGGCTTGTTGACGAGCGCTAATATCCCGGAAAATGCCTTGAAAAATGATACTATCCCCCACTTCAATCATGGTTCCCGAAAGGGCTATGGGAATTGAATGGCCCTCGGCATGGAGGATAAATCCATCCCAGAGAACGCGCTGTTGGGGATTCACCAAGGATTGCCAGACCTGAGTCACGGGCTGTAACTCTTCGGGGGGACAGAGTTGGGAGTAGTGAAGTTGGGTTAATTCTGAGCGGGAGTAGCCAAATAATTCCTCGGCGGCGGCGTTGGCCTCAATGATGTAGCCTTGGGGGGTAGCCAAGAGAATAGCATCGCTGGCCCCTTCCATGAGGGCGTGATAGCGGGCTTCCCGGCTTTCTAGTTCGGCGGTGCGTTGGGCGACCCGGGCTTCTAGTTGGGCATTGAGGGCGGCTAGGTCTTGTTCGGCTTGTTGCCGTTCCCGGATTTCGTTCTGGAGTTGTTGGTGTTGGCCGGCTTGTTGCAGTGCGATCGCCAATTGTAAAGACAGGGCTTGCAACAGTTCGACTTCCCAAGTTTGCCAGTCTCGCGGCTGGTCGCGGTAACTGGCAATCATTAACCCCCAGAGATGCTCCTCCAACACAATCGGCACCATCAACTTGGCTCGAATCTCAAAGCTTAACAACATCTCCTGATGGCACAGACTCAGGGATTCCTCATAAATATCCCGCACCACCCGCACCCGACCTTGACGATAGGATTCTAGCCACTCTGGAGTCACACAGGGATCATTCGCTTCCCGATGCAGCACAGAACGCCCACCGGAAATCATCGATTCCGCGATAATCTCTCCCCTCAAGCCTTCCTCTAGTTGGTAGATCATCACGCGATCGCACTCCAAGACCCGCCGCACTTCATCCACAGCCGTCTGGAGAATCGTCCCCAAATCGAGGGAATTCCGCAGGCTAGTGGCGATATCCAACAAGAGACGGACACGCTCCGCCTGGGCTTCAATGGTCTGGGTTCGTTCTTGCACTTGTTGTTCAAGTTCCTGAGTCCGACGTTCCAGCAGAGTCACCCGTTCCGCCTCTAAGCGAGCGACTTTTTGTTCTAAGACTTCCGCGAGACGATACAGTTCAAGGGGGTTAAATGACCGGAGCAAGCTAGTTTGTGTGACAATTCCCAACAGTTCTCCGCCCTCTCCTGTCACAACCACTCGCCGAATCCGGCGTTTTTCCATCGCTTGTTGTGCTGTCCAGAGGTCGGCATCGGGGCGCAGGGTAAACAGGGGGGAACTCATCACCTCTTCCGCCAGAATCTCCCCAAAGTTTCCCCCCAGTGCTTGGAATTGCACCACATCTCGCTCAGTCACAATTCCCACCGGATACTCCCCTAAGTCCCCTCCTGCCAGAGGGCGGGTAAGAATGACAGAAGAGAGCCGATTTTCGGCCAATAACTGAGCAATCTCCAACAGAGAAGCATCCGGCGAAGCTGTCAGAACCGTCTGAGTCATCACCTCCTGCACAGACCGCAAGCGCAACAAATCCACCGGACGGGCAAGGTTTCGTAAGGTTTCGTGGCTGATTAGCCCCATCAGTCGCTCTTGTTCATCGACAATGGGGACATGGCGCAGGTGATGCTGTTCCAGAAACTGTAAAAGACTGAAAATATCCGTAAGTTCTGAGGGGCGGAGTGTCAGAACAGGTTGGGTCATCGCCTCACCCACAGACAGTTCTCTAATATCCTGCTGTTGGGCGCTCAAGCGGACAATATCCCGTTCCGTCAAAATTCCTACAACCCGTTGCCCTTGGGTTTCGTCGGAATCCCTTTCGACTACGACCAAAACACAACTAGAGATTCCCCCCCCCTCTTCCCCCCCCTCTTTCCCCCCCTTCCAAAGGGGGGCTAGGGGGGATAAGTCCGTTGAATGGGGGTCTTGGGGGTCAGGTGGGGCAACTTCTGGAGCGGATAAGCCACTCATCAGAGCAATGGCTTCAAGGACGGTTGCCGTGGGGGAAATGACGTGAGGACGGGGACAAATCGCCTCGGTTACGTCAATGGAGGAGAAGGAATGGCTCTGCATAGTCATTTCACGAAATTGACACTCCCAGACCTAAAGGTGTGGGGATTCTACATTCATTGACTCGCCGTTAGACAGCCATCCAGATGATTTATATTCAACTGAACGGCAATTTTTGTTAAATTTAGGGTCCCCTTTTTCCCTTTAATCTTGTTCTTGCAGTTGTGGTAAAACCGAGCTATTGCCGACCCAAAACGTTCCGCCGCCGATTGCCTAGCTATTGAGTTGAGTTCATTGGCAAAAGGAAACTCAGCCGCCAATACGGCACAACATTTATTTAAGGCGTACTTGTCTAGCTTCATATCTTGGTTATCCATCCAGTGGCGCAAGCAATTATTTGAAATGAATTGGCTAGTGCGAATGGCTTCGTCTATGGCTTGATATTGCTTGTGTTTCCCTTTGAGCTTGAACTCGTACACGATTATGGCATCGACCCATTCACCTCGTCCTTATCTTAACACGAAAAACATAAAGCCTTCCTAGAAGGACGGGGTTTTAAACCCAATTTTCCGATAAGTCCGGGTGTCGGGAATCGGGTGTCGGGAGTTGAGGAATCAAGAATTATTCCCTATTCCCTTTCCCCCTCTCTGCTGCTCCTCTGCTCCCCCTCTCCTGACTCCCGATTCCCGATTCTTGAACTTATTCAGCAAGCCGTAGTTAAACCCGACCGCGTAGCATTTGAGCCATTTCGTTGGGGGTGGGAGATTTTTCTAACGCCGTTTCTTCCGTAATCCGACCCTCTTGATATAAGTTATACAGGGCTTGATTCATGGTCAGCATCCCATCAAATTCCCCTTGTTTCATCAACTCGTGCATTTCCTCATAATTCCCTTTAGCAATATATTCTTTCATGGTTTCGGTATTGATTAAAATGTCATGAAAGGCTGCCCGTTTGCCATCAGTGGTGCGACATAACCCTTGGGCAATAATCGCCACAACTGATTCAGCCAAAGCAATCCGCATGGAATTTTGTTCTTCTGCTGTATATAAGTTCAAAATCCGCTCAATGGTTTTAACTGCACTGTTGGTGTGCAAGGTTCCCATCACTAAGTGACCCGTTTGTGCGGCTTTGAGGGCTGTGTTCACCGTGCCTTTATCCCGCATTTCCCCCACTAGAATCAGGTCAGGATCTTCCCGTAAGGCGGCTTTAAGGGCGTTATCAAACAGGAGGGTATGGGTACCGACTTCTCGGTGTTTGACTAGGGATTTTTGGCTTTTATGGATGAATTCAATGGGGTCTTCAATAGTGATGATATGTTTGGAGTGTTCTTTGTTGATATAGTCCACCATTGCCGCCATCGTGGTGGACTTCCCGGATCCGGTGGGGCCGGTGACTAGGATTAAGCCCTTGTGTGCGTCGGAGATATCCTTAAACACGGGGGGTAAGCGTAACTGCTCCATGGTCAGGATTTTTAGGGGAATCAACCGCATGACGATGGCCGGCCCGGTGAGGGTGTCAAAGACGTTAATCCTGACTCGGGCAAAGTCGTATTGTTTCGCGGTGTCTAGTTCTTTAGTATCTTTGAACTGTTGGATTTCCTGTTCCGTAACAATTTCGTGCATCCAACTCCAGAAGGTGTTCTCGTCGGTGATGGGATAATCAAGTTTCATCATCTCACCGCGATCGCGCACTCTCGGTTCTTCCCCTACTCCTAAGTGAATATCGGAGAACCCGTCTTTGTTCGCCCGGTTAATAATCTCCTCCATGGAAGGATGTCCGGGGGTGCGTTGGGGTTTGTCAGATTTGGCAATAGCTGGAGCAATGGGACGACCTCCCCCCCGGGCGGGTACAGCCATCTGTTGGGTGACATCCGACGCTGCGGTACCCCGTCCCGGTGGGGGCGGTGCCGCAGGAGGACGACGGGGAGGGGCGGGGGGGCGTTGGGATTGTGTCATAACAAAACAACTCCGTGTGGTGTTAAAGCAGACTGCTGGGCTCAAGGTTTTGTGATTAACCTTTCTCCATTAAACCGCAGTTCTCCCCAAACGAGGGGGGAGGGTGTTGACTGACTGGACTGGTCAACAACGCTGGGTGAGAAAGTCTGCTAGTCGGGTGTCGGGAATCGGGTGTCGGGTGTCGGGAAAAATAATCAACCTCTCCCCTGCTCCCCTCTCCCCTGCTCCCCTGCTTTAACAAAAATGTTGCGGAATTCCCCTTCCTCGCTTGCAGGGACCGGATGGACTTGACCACTAACTCCCAAAGCGAAAACCAAGCTAAAAAGGGCTGTGTTGCAAGAGAAAATTTGGGTCTTAGGAACTAGGACTTCTGCCTGGGGAGGGAAGATAAGACTCGCTATATTTCGGTATAGAAAGCACTTCCCATTGAATCAGGAAGCTCCATCCTCGCGCCTCGGCAGGGTGGGGTAGTTCACTCCCTCAATAACTCCTCTATGGCTATCCGTTCGGCCGGTTCTTTATGGGGGGGAGATTGTCGAGCATCGGTAATTAACCAGTCTAAGGCGGCGGCTTGAACGTCAATGGTTGCGCCATTTTTATCGACACAATAGCGACCAAAAACTAACTTATCAACTAACCGAATGCCTGCACCCAGACGGGAATATTCAAAAATTACACTATTATCCACTGTTGCACCACTACAAATATGACAACTCGGGCCGATCATGGTGGGGCCGATAATGGTTGCTCCGTCTTCAATGCAGGTCATGCCGCCAATATAAACGGGGCCTTTGACGTGGACTTTATCCCAGTTCACCACTACATTTAATCCGGTATAAACTCCCGGAAAAACTTCTTTTCCCGGAATGGCTACGTTGCGGACATCCCCTTGTAAGACGCTGCGAATGGCGTGCCAATAGTCGGGAACTTTACCAATATCAACCCATTGAAACTCCCGAGCAATGGCATAAAAGGGGGCGTTACTTTCGACTAATTTGGGGAATAAATCGCCCCCAATATCAAAGACTTGGTTAGAGGGAATATAATCAATCACTTCGGGTTCAAAAATATAAATCCCGGTGTTGATCATGGTGCTTAAGGCTTCTTCGACGGGGGGTTTTTCTTGGAAGGCTTTGATGCGGCCTTCTTCGTCGGTGACAACTACGCCATAACTGGATACTTGGTCTTTGGGGACGGTTTTGGTGACAATGGTAGCGATCGCACCTTTGGATTTATGCCATTGAATCGCTTCAGTCAAATCCAAGTCAATCAAGGCATCCCCGCAGAGAACAATAAAGGTATCATCGAAAAAAGGGGAAAAATCTTGAATCCGTCTCAGGCCCCCAGCGGAGCCCAGGGCTTCCCCGACTAGCTGACCATCCATGATCCGCCCTTCAAAGGAATAGGCAATTTCCACCCCAAAGCGTTGACCATCGCGAAAATAGCTTTCTATCTCATTGGCGAGGTGACTGACATTGACCATAACTTGATCAAAGCCATGCTGACGCAGGAGTTCTAGGAGGAACTCCATCACGGGTTTTTGCAAAATCGGGATCAATGGTTTTGGGATGGTGTAGGTAATTGGACGAACCCTTGTTCCTTTCCCAGCCGCCAGAATCATGGCTTTCATCGTTATACTTTCCCCTCGAACCTTGACTGTAAATCTGCGTTTGTCTTGTTTGATTGTATCCCAATCCCTGATCCTCTATCAGGGGGAAATGGGCTTAATGGTCAGGTCTTGATAAAATTCCTCCTGTTCTAGTTCCACTTTGGATTGTGAGGAGAGCAGGAGGAGCGCCCAAAATACCCCTACTCGGTCATGGATGGAGGGTTGAGGCGCTGTGGGTTGCCCTTGCTGTTGGCTCCAGAAGGCCACCAGTTGGTCGAGGGCGATTGTCTCTTGTTCTCCGGCGATTTGCTGGAAATTTTGGCTCAAAAATTGGTCTAATAGGCCGGCCATTTCCGTTAGGTTTTCGTTATGGGCGAGTTCGGCAATGGTGCGCAGGGCTTCTCGTCGAGAGGGAGAACGCGATCGCACTCTCGGTTTAGCGGGTTTGGACTCCAACACCACGGCCATAGCCTCAATCTGTTCGATTAACTCCTGTAGGGTGACTCGTCTTCTCCGCAAAGGGGGGGCAGAAGGACGGCGGCGAATATGCTGCTCTAGACGGGTCGGTAAAGCCCGTTCAGGGCGCGCTAGGTCATCGGAGTCAAATTCCCCGATTTCCTCGGCTTCCTGCTCCTCCTCGACTTCATCTAGGGTGTTTGCTTTGAGCAATACCAGCATAGAAGCCCAGAGGAAGGCCTGGCCAGACTGGGGCAGGTCGGCGGTTTCTTTGCCGGGTTCTAAATCTCCGGTTAGGGCAAGTTTACTCAGATAACGGTCGATGACTTCAATCACCTGCACATCCCAGGGGTCAATTTCTCCCCGTTGGGCGAGGTCGAGTAAGACGGCGATCGCTTCTTGAGCGAGATTAATGGCCATAGGCTAGAACTATCAAGGGTTTAGGAGTCGCTGGCTTCCACAATTCTCATCCCCGGTGCATTGACCAGTTCCCGTTCCCCTTGAAACACCAAGAGACGAGTGGGGCCGTCTCCCTCTTCCCGCATTTCACTGGACAGGGTATAGGTGTAATCCCCATTACTCCAAGTCATATTACAGATTCCATTGCGGCAAATGGTCATCCCATCTTCAAGGGCGAGACAATTGTTTTGGGCATCACAACCATAGTAGGTCATGCCTTGGCTGCCAATATCTCCGAGTTCCATTCGTCCCACGGTGACAGTCCACTGACCATTACTCCAGACTTGCCAACTGTCTCCTAATAGCACCACCTCAGAAATTAACGTTTCTTGGCGAGTTTTGCCGCAGGGTTCGTTACTTTCACAGTCCGCGACATTCTCTAGGCTATAGAGGAGGCGTACCGTTTGGTTGAGTAATTCCGATTGGCGATCGCACAATTCAAAGGTCGCCCCCAAATCAAACACCTGACCTTGAGGATCCATCACTTGGGTATAACACATTAAATCCCCCGCCTGTAAACGGGTAAAAGTCGCCCGTTGAGGGTAACTGGTGACAACCTCCTCCTCCGGGGCGCTAGACCTTCCGCCCGACGCTGGGGTTGTATTAGGGGGGGATTGAGTCACTTCTGAGGGAGAGGGTGCCGTTGTTGTGGGGGTTTCCTGTTCCTCACCAGAAGGGGCGTTACTCTCAGGAGTCCCACAGCCCGCCATTAAAACCATAACCGCCATCATTCCGGCACTCAACCAGCGTCTTTTATTCACCATGTATTTCCATCCGATAATTTTCTAAAGAAATCCACAAAAGCAAAGTCTCTAATTTCGGCAACCATCCCCCACCCCCCGAAAAACCCCCGAAAACCCCCGTAGGTTGGGTGAAGCGATAGCGCAACCCAACACCCCCCCGAAAACCCCCCGTAGGTTGGGTGAAGCGATAGCGCAACCCAACACCCCCCGAAAACCCCGTAGGTTGGGTGAAGCGATAGCGCAACCCAACACCCCCCCGAAAACCCCCCGTAGGTTGGGCGAAGCGATAGCGCAACCCAACACCCCCCCACGTCAAGAGATTCTGGTTAATTGAGGGCAACTACCGCTAGGGCGTGATCTACACTGGTCAATTCCTAAAGGGTCGTAGTAGAATCTCGGAATAATATTTCCCATTAAAGAACGGGTTAACCCAATGACAGCACAAGCACCTGCATCAATTTACGAATTTTCTGCAACAAGCATTAAAGGCGAGTCAGTGCCATTAAACACCTATAAAGACAAAGTTTTACTGATTGTCAACACCGCGAGTCAGTGCGGTTTTACCCCCCAGTACAAAGGACTACAAGCCTTGTATGAAAAATATGCCAGCCGGGGATTAGTTGTTTTAGGATTTCCCTGTAATCAATTTGGCGGGCAAGAACCCGGAAACTCAAACCAGATTCAATCCTTCTGTGAAACCAACTTTGGGGTTTCCTTCCCACTGTTTCAGAAAATCGACGTGAATGGCAATAATGCCCATCCACTCTATCAATACTTGACTAACGCTGCACCCGGCATTTTTGGCACAGAGGGGATTAAGTGGAACTTCACTAAATTTCTGGTCGATCGTAATGGTAAAGTTGTTAAACGCTATGCCAGCACAGCCAAGCCAGAAGATTTAGCCAAAGATATTGAGGCCTTGCTATAAGTGCTAAGGGAAAACGGAGAGGTGTAGAAATCCGGTTTCTGAGTAGATGCCCCCCGCACCTCAAACCCCCGTAGGTTGGGTGAAGCGAAGCGCAACCCAACACCTCCCCGCGTAAAACCCCCCCGTAGGTTGGGTGAAGCGTTAGCGTAACCCAACACCTCCCTCCTCAAATCAAGAAACCGGGTTTCTGTTCAGGTGTCGTGGGAAAACAGAGGAATGCAAGAAACCCGGTTTCTGAGTAGATGCCCCCCACCTCAAACCCCCGTAGGTTGGGTGAAGCGAAGCGCAACCCAACACCCCCCAGCGTAAAATCAAGAAACTCTGGGATGCGATTCCGTTAAATATTGCTCTAAGTCATCTTCAGACAATCCTAAAACCTCTTGCAAATACTTTAAATTCAGTTCTTCAAGATAAATTTTATCCGCTCTAGCTTTAATCCGTTCCTGTCGTTTTGCGGAAAGTTTAGCTAACTCTCACGATAACGTTGTATAGCATTTCATTTGGGTTCGTAATTGGGGGTGAAAGGGATCTGTACACAATAATTCTAAAGTTCTTCCGATTTTCTCTGCCACTTGGGGATACTTTTTTACATTTTTTCGAGCCTCCCGAATGAAAGCACTCGAACGTAATAAAGTAAAAGTCATGAAAGAATTTCCTCCATCAGTTCTTGAGGAGTAACGGGGTGACATTTACCTTCTGCGAACTCATTTTGTGCTTCTTGAACATCTCGAATGCGGTCGGCTCTGTGGCTATCGCGCAGACGACTTTGTAAAATGCGAACTAAGTCTTCTTGCTCTTCAATAGACAACTGCTCGGCGGATTCTAAAATTTCTGCAAAGTTTTTAGGGGTCATCATTTTTCTCTTGTTAAAAATGCAAACTTGATCATTTTCAATATAACAAAATTACACTTTTCCTGACTTGCGTCAACGGCTAAAAGTCACCCATTGAGGGTAAAATGAAGAAACCCCCCGCGTCAACCCTCCCGTAGGTTAGGCATAGGAAAGCGCAACCCAACACCCCCCTCCTCAAATCAAGAAACCGGGTTTCTGTTCAGGTGTCGTGGGAAAACAGAGCAATGCAAGAAACCCGGTTTCTGGGTTAGGATGTGGTGGCGAGATGTTCCCGTAAAAGGTCGTGAACAAAGCGATAGTGTCCCCCCACCCGCTTGAGGATTTTTTGCTCACAAGCTCGATTGAGAAAGGCAACATAATTGAGGGGAATTGCACCACTCCTCCACAGAAGAAAACGGAGGATATAGTGTTGAATAACAGGTAAACCTGTGGTCAATAATGCGAACAACAATGCTATAGGGATTCCCTCTAACAGAGCAGCTTTTAGGCTAGCTTCTTGACCCGTCGCGTAACGGAATAAAAACATTAAAAATACACCGAGCGGATAGTACATAATGCTAATAACAACAGTATTTTTTGCCGATTCAATAATTCCTTGATTGGGGTAAATTTTTGTTTTAACATCTCCTTTTGTAAGCCCAACAATCAGCCCAACAATCAACCCAACAATCAGCCCAACAATTAGCCTAACAATTAGCCCAACAATCAACCCAACAATCAGCCCAAGAATTAGCCCAACAATCAGCCCATCCTTTATATTATTCCAAGAATAAGTAAACATTTCAATTGGATCTATATCATTACTTTGACCTATAATGATCCCATAAATTACCCCGTAAATCAGCCCTCCAATCAGCCCGAAAATCAGCCCAACAATTAGCCCGAAAATCAGCCCTCCAATCAGCCCGTAAATCATCTTGTAAATAACTCTTACTCCCCCATTTTCCAACCAATCAGGCTGCATTTTCTCCAATAAAAACTCCGTCTGATTCCGCTCCTTTAACTGCCGTGCCAACCAAGTCAGATAGCCCCTCGCCCGACTAACTTCCGCCGTCCTTAACGCCTTGCTCCCCCCCTGCTTCTTCACCCAATAGTCCGTTAACTTCCGGTCAATATAAGCATCAAATAACCGCCCCCGCACCTGCTTTTGATAGAATTCCAAATCCTCACCCTGGGGCTTACCTTGGGGGATTCCTTCAGGATAAGCCAGAGAAATTAAGTACAGAAATAAAGGAGTCCGCGCTAACGCCAATAATCCCTCTTTATCCCTTTGAATATCTGCCCAAAGATGATCATAGTTTAAACGGCGCAAATGACGTTCAATTTGTCTATCAGTGAGGGGCTGTAAAGAAACAGATCTATGTAAACCTGAAAAAATTTTATCCCCCGCTAAATACTCCTCATAACGATAACAAACGACCACAGGAAATACTCCCCCATTTAACCCCAAAAACTCATTCAGTCGTTCAATACAAGCCTGTTGCCGGACTAAACCCAATTCATCCAAACCATCGAACAAGGGCAATAAATGACCCTTCTCTAACCAACCTTTCGTCAAATCTAAGGGGATATTGTAGCGGTCTTTAAGGTCTGTGGCTAACCAGTCGGCAATCGATTGTTTATCGTTTTTCCAGGCTGAAAGTTCAAAAATAATGGGTAAAGGTGCCTCAGCATTTTGTGCGGCTTCTTCCAGTAATTCTCCCGCTAAATCTAGCAATAAAGTTGTTTTCCCAAAACCCGGTTCTCCTAAAATTAACAATCGCTGCCGAGACTCCTGAAAAACCTCCCGAATCGGTTTGCCTTTTTCTGCCCTGTTTTCCCGCCGAAAGATTAATTTAGGCAGTTTTTGCCATTTGTCCGACAAAGAAGGCTTTGCTGGGGATGATAGGGCTAATTGGGAAGGTTTTCCCACCTGTTCCGGTTGGGGTTCGGCGACTAAATGAATTAATTCTTGTTGGATGGCGAGGAGTGTTTTCCTGTATTCTAAAAGTTCGGGGGTGGAATAAGTAGCCACTAACCCGTTTTGGCGTTGCCCCCAAGTCATCCCCCCTAGATACAATAGACTGCTGAACAAGATGACATAGCAGGGCAATTTAGCCCATTCTAGAACTTGTTGGGTGTAGAGGTGATGGGGTTGGGGGTTGTCTGGTGGTACCCATTGGAGTTGGGCTACGATGAGCAATAAGGCGAGAATATTGACAATGATTAGGGGGGTTTTGCCGGGTACAGCTTGCAGGGAGGGTAACTGGTTGATTAACCAACAGAGTAGGGGGATGGTAATAACCAGCATGAGCAGGATTTGGAGAAAAGCGGGGTCGATGGGCATGGATGGTTAACCTAGCCAATTGTTCCTCTTATAGCTTACAGAAAAGCCACGAATGAAGATCACACGGGGGGGTGTTGGGTTGCGCTGCCTTCACCCAACCTACGGGGAGTTTACGGGGGGTTTGACGGGGGGGTTACGGGGGGATGGTTTTTTTATCGGTTTTTCCAGAATCTCCGGCAAAGATAGGTTAGCAGGGCAAATGAGAGGCCGACTCCTAAACTGTAACTGAAGGTTTGGAGGGCTGGAGGGGTTGGGGGATTGTCGTCTGTGGGGGTTTCTGGGTGAGAGAAATTCTGGGCAAATATTACCCCGGTGCCAACTCCTACGCCAATGACTAGGATTAGGGTGTGGAGGGTGCGATCGCGCTCGGCCTGATCAATCTCTGTAATCCCGCGAATGGTTGCGATCGCCTGATCCAACAACTGCAATCCATGACGCAAATAGAACAAATTCGCCTGAATCTGGGCTTGATATTTCGGGCAATCCTGTTGATAAAACTCCTCTAAAAATACTAAGTCCGCATTCCGCCAATGTCCCAATTTCTGCAACCGTTGCACAACCTCGCTCAGTTTTTCCTGATAATTCTCCATATTAATCTTAATGGAGTTGTAGTTATATTCGAGATTGCGCAAAATTTGAGAATAATCTAACGCTGTTTTGAGCAAATGTTTCAGTTTCAGCTTCAGGTTTTGCAGTTCCTGCTCTCTCAAGGTCGCATCATTGGAAAAGTTCTTAATTTCCGCAATATCTTGTTCTAAATCTTTGCAGATCTGAATCCCCTGTTGATAGTCCAGTTGACTATTTTCATAGGCTTTAATTACCTTGTTTCGGTAACAAAAAATGTCGGTGAATTGCTGATAACAGTCAATAAAGTTTTCGCTGGTAGACTCAGAAAAGAAAAACCAGATTAAAATATGACCGTTGGGATCTTCATGGCAGGGAACCCCATACTCAAAAATGGGGCTACCGAATAACTTACCTGTTTTATAAAAGGGTAATTCTTGGGGAGGGCTAACCGATTGATTTAACCCGGTAAAAATTCGATAACACTCATCAGCAAGTTTCCTTAATTCCTTGGTTTTTTTCCGTTGTTGTTCTTGGTTCAAAAAACCCGTAATTAAAACCGTTTGCCCTAGGTTACTGCTAATGGTTTGTCGAGCAAAACAACTAGCGGGGTTAAAGTTTTTGAGGTCATCAATAGCAACAGCATCCACCCCTTCTCCTTGGGGGTAGCGAATATTTAAGCCGAGGGCGTAACTATCCTCAATCCACAGGGGATAAATCCGCCCTTTTAAGCTGTTTTGTCCCTCATGTTCTAGGGGAACGGATAAATCAATCGGTAAGCTGCTTTTTTGCTCATTATTATCTAATAAATGAATGCGAGTTGGTGGAAAATTTCCTGATTTTAATTCAAAATGAATCTCATTAATATCCAGATGGAATTGATTTAGAATGGTTTCACTGGTTTTATAAATCCACTTCGGATCAACCAATTCCCCCCGATTATCTGAAACGATAAATTTTGCATTTTGAAAGGCAAATAGATAAATATTGGGGGCATAAATTGGTTCATCAATCATGTTATTTTTTCCTGAATTCACTAGAGTTGATCTGGATTTACCCTAGCTCTGCTCTATACACAAGCAGGCGTTTTTGTTGTCTAATTTGTTGTGAAAGATGGTGCGTCAGGACTTTAGTGATTGGGTTATTACCCAAGTTATTCCTTGTGACGCACCCTACGACTTGAATTAGAATAAGAATATCCGTAGGTTGGGTGCAGGGAAAGCGAAACCCAACAACTTAACTATTTCCTCCTAGGTTTAGCATGACCCAGTTTCTCGTTAGAAACTCGCCTTAAATGGGAGAAAAGTTTTAAGAAACTGGGTTTTTGAATGTTCCCGTCTTTCGGTGAATCATTCACTCAATCTGTCAATGACATTAAGCCGAAGGTAAGACTTGTTTTAACGCTGCAATACTTTCTGCAATTTGTTGTTTTAAGTCTTCTGCACCGGGAGGAGAATCACTAGACTCCTGACGCGATAAGTTACTTTCTCGGTCGTTTAAATCGGTTAATAAATCTGGTGAACCTTGACTATTACACCAAATGTTAATCGCCCGAGCCACAGCTTTAGGCGTTTCTTCGGGTAAATTGTTGAGTTTTTCCGTTAGTTTGGGTAAGTTTTCTTTAGCGCGGGGGGGCAAGATAAAGGAACTTTGCGCCAATTGGGTAAAGGCTTTAATGGTGTTTAAATAGGCCATTAATGCCTCAATATCTTCTGGAGGAATTTCCACAACGGGAGTTTCGGGAACGGTCGCAGGGTTATGTTCAAAACTACTATCAAGGTTTTGAAAGTCGGGAGTATAGGGTTTAGAACTGTCGGGGGTGTTGGAGGTTTCTGGTGTCATAACTCTTTTGTTTGGTCAATAAAAAAACGGCGCAAGGGGCAGTAAAACGGGTGGGAGTGTTGGGGGATTGACTTTTGAAAGGCACTCTGACCGACGGTGTAGCCACCTGCTTAGATCAAGTTCATTGTATCGCTATAGCGATCCTAAATAGGTTGTGGTGGAGGGAATTCATGGGTTGAGGTAGGGGGACTTCATGAATTCCCCCTACGCTGGGTGAAGAGTTTAAAGTAACTGGAGACGAAAAACTCTTTCAGGGGGAAGGCGAGATAGGTGATGGGGTTAATGGTGACAATGATGTTGCGGGTGTCTCGTTGGGCTTGTTTGATGACTTGTCGGGCGACCCAATCGGCGGACATGATGCCAATGGGGTTGAGGTTGCTTTTAAAGGGGCCGAGGATGACTTTGCGAATGATGCAGGGGGCATCTAAACGACGTAGGGTGATTAAATCGCCCAGGGTGCGCTTGCTGAGTTCATAGAGGGGGCTAAAGGCGGGGTTTACTTCGGCTTCGGAGGTGTTGACCCAGACTTCTTTGGTGGCGATGTGGTCGTTGGTGCGGACGGTTTTGAGGAAGAGTTCTAACAGTCGCCAACTGGAGAAGGTGTTAATTTCGTAGGATTGGGCGATCGCATTTTCCTGACAATCCCCATGAACATTCACGCCATGATTCAAGATCAGGATATCGATTTTCTCCAATTCTTCCGCTAAGGCTGATTCTTCCCCGACTTGCCAGGTGAGGGTTTTCAGGGGGGTAGTCTCCCCGTCTAACATCACGGCCTCGGGACGAGAGGTTAGGGCGATAACCTTGGCTCCCTTAGCTTTGAGGTGGGTTAATAACGCCCGCCCCATTGTGCCGGAAGCGCCTGTTACTGCAATCCGTTTGCCTTTGAGTGATAATGCCGTCCCCATAATTTGATCGACAAAAGTAAAAGTTCCGCAATAGTAGGCCTGTTGGTCGTCGAAGTGGTGCCGCCAGTGATAGGTTCGATTGACTAACCAATGGGCGGGGATTTCCGCGAAGGGACCCGGACGATGGGTTAAGTCTGTGAGTTCGTCCGCATAGGCTAAACCACTCCCTCGGGCGATCGCACTTAACAAAAAGCCTACCGTATAAACCGTTCCCAGCCAAACCAGTTCCCCATGAGGGAAAGCCCAAATCCAAGCCAACAGTCCGGGCAGAAGACTAAAGCTCAACATGACTAAGGCCTCTGGGACATCATTGTACCAGTGGGCTTGACGGTAGATTTCCTCACTCACCGGGGTTAGGTCGCGACGAAAGACCCGATGATGCCAGACGTGCAAGCGATACAACGGCGGCCAAAGGTGCGCCAAGAGGTGATAGATGTCCCGAATCAACTCCACCCACAAAATGGAAAGAATTGAGGCTGCGATCGCTATTAACCACTCATTCATTCTAAACCGTCACGCCATTTCACTAAGGGTTGCCCCAGAAGTATATCGGTTTCGGGATGGTCTAGGGAAGGGGGAAGGGGAGTCGGGAGTCGGGGTTTTTTCGGGAGTCGGGAGTCGGGAGTCGGGAGTCGGGGTTTTTTCGGGAGTCGGGGTTTTTTCGGGAGTTGGGGTTTTTTCGGGAGTTGGGGTTTTTTCGGGAGTTGGGAGTTGGGAGTCGGGTGTCGGGTGTCGGGAATCGGGTGTCGGGAATCGGGTGTCGGGAGTCGGGTGTCGGGGTTTTTTCGGGAGTTGGGAGTCGGGTGTCGGGTGTCGGGAGTCGGGTGTCGGGAGTCGGGAGTTGGGGTTTTTTGGGGAGTTGGGAGATTGCCTCTCCCCCTCCCCCCGTTCCCCATTCCCCGTTCCCTGTTCCCAATTCCCCAAGACAGAGATTTTGACAATTCCCACGAGGATTGAACCAGTATTGGTTAGAATTGCAAACAGTAGATATCTGCCTATCCTCGGCGATTCGCGCTCCCGTCTCTTATTCTGGCACCTTACCCCCATTGAGAACCTGCTATGTCCGATAATTTTTGGTCTAAACCTGAAGAAACTGATTTAGAACTCGATCCCCTAACCTCCCTATTAGCGGAATGGTCTGATCCCGTAGAAGATGAAGAAGACTTTAACAGTGATTTCTTTCTCGGTTTAGAAGGTCGTCGGCGCAAAGCAGCCTTTACCCTGATTATGATCTGGGGGATTGTGATTACCCTGCACCTCGTCGCCTGGGGAACTTGGCTGGTCATCAGTGTTACAGGGATTTTAGCCGTCTATTGTTTACGCCTCATTGTAGCCAAACCTGCCGCCGATCCTCTGCCCCTCACCGAGGGACAATTAGCCTCTGCCCCTACCGTGTCCTTACTGGTGGCCGCCAAAAATGAAGAGGCTGTGATTGAGCGCTTAGTAAAAACCCTGTGCGCGGTGGACTATCCCCAAGATAAGTATGAGGTTTGGGTGATTGATGATGCCAGCAGCGATCGCACGCCAGAAATTTTAGACGCTTTAGCCCTAGATTATCCTCAACTGCGGGTTGTCCATCGTCCCCCCAATGCCGGAGGAGGCAAATCCGGAGCCCTTAATCAAGTCTTACCCCAAACTCAAGGAGACATTATCGGCGTATTTGATGCCGATGCCGTTGTGACATCAGACATCTTGCGTCGTGTTGTGCCGATGTTTCGACCGGAAAATGTGGGCGCGGTACAAGTGCGCAAAGCCATCAGCAATACAGGGCTAAACTTCTGGACGAAAGGCCAAACCACCGAAATGGCACTCGATAGTTATTTCCAACAGCAACGGGTCGCCATTGGGGGCATCGGGGAACTACGGGGCAATGGTCAATTTGTCCGTCGGAAAGCCCTAGCCAGTTGTGGGGGGTGGAATGAGGAAACCATCACCGATGATTTAGATTTAACCATTCGTCTCCATTTAGACGACTGGGACATTGATTTTTGTCTCTTCCCTGCCGTTTATGAAGAAGGAGTCACCCGCCCCCAAGCCCTCTGGCACCAACGCAGTCGTTGGGCAGAAGGGGGCTATCAACGTTATTTAGACTACTGGCGGTTAATTCTGCGCAAACCAATGGGTTTTGTGAAAACCGTCGATTTGCTCATGTTTGTCATGACCCAGTACATTTTCCCCACGGCCTTAGTCCCCGATGTGATGATGATGATCCTACGCCATCACGGTTCCGTTTTAGCCCCTCTCTCTGCCCTGACGGTGCCTTTTGCCTTTGTAGGAATGTCTGTGGGGTTATCTCGCATTAATCGCCCTTCTCCCTTATCCTTTGCCCAGTTGTTGGGGTATTGGGGGCAAAGTTTACGCGGGACCCTCTATATGTGTCATTGGATTGTGGTCATGGTAGCCACAACAGGGCGGATGTCCATTCGGCCCAAGCGCCTAAAGTGGGTTAAAACCGTTCACCAAGGGAGTGAGGAACGTTTAGCATGAATAGGGAATAAGGAACAGGGAACGGGGAACGGGGAATAGGGAATAGGGAATGGGTAATAGGGAATAGGGAATAGGTGATAGGGAATAAGTCTTAATTCCTCGTCTCCCCTGCCCCCCTGCCCCCCTGCTCCCCTGCC